>NZ_JBOBDQ010000096.1:0-13062 GCF_050586565.1 Pseudomonas sp. WC1 | reverse complement strand
TGCGCGCTTAGAAGCAAGAGCAACGGCAAGATCGGGATCGGGATCGGGATCGGGATCGGGATCGGGATCGGGATCGGGACAGTCTTGCTCCCCCAACCCATCCTTTACACGTTTTTTGCAAACCCCCATTGGTCCCCGCCCCCCCGGATGGATTAAAGTATCACCCCTCGCCCGGCATCCGCTCCCAGCGCGCCAGGGCCCATCCCCAGGAACCGTCAACGATGGAACACCGTGAGGCGCTGATCGCGCTGCGCACCTTTCTCTCTTCCCAGATCCTCGGCCAGGAAAAACTGGTCGAGCGCTTGCTGATCGTGCTCCTGGCCGACGGCCACATGCTGGTCGAGGGGGCCCCGGGCCTGGCCAAGACCAAGGCCATCAAGGAGCTCGCCGAGGGTATCGAGGCCCAGTTCCATCGCATTCAGTTCACCCCCGACCTGCTCCCGGCCGACATCACCGGCACCGAGATCTACCGCCCGGAAACCGGCAGCTTCGTGTTCCAGCAAGGCCCGATCTTCCACAACCTGGTGCTGGCCGACGAAATCAACCGCGCACCCGCCAAGGTGCAGTCGGCCCTGCTCGAGGCCATGGCCGAGCGCCAGGTCAGCGTCGGGCGCAGTACCTACGAGCTGTCGCCGCTGTTCCTGGTGATGGCCACGCAGAACCCGATCGAGCAGGAAGGCACCTACCCGCTGCCCGAAGCCCAGCTCGACCGTTTCCTGATGCACGTGAAGATCGGCTTCCCCGATGCCGCCGTCGAGCGGCGCATCCTCCTGCAAGCGCGGGGCGAGGCCCTGGGCGGCGAGGTGAAGCCCGAGCGGCGGGTCAGCCAGCAGGCGATCTTCGCCGCGCGCAAGGAAATCCTCGGCCTGTACATGGCCGACGCGGTAGAGGAATACCTGGTGCAACTGGTCATGGCCACCCGCACACCGGCCAAGTTCGACAGCGAACTGGCCGACTGGATCGCCTACGGCGCCAGCCCCCGTGGCTCGATCGCCCTCGACCGCTGCGCCCGCGCCCACGCCTGGCTGGCCGGGCGCGACTTCGTCAGCCCCGAGGATATCCAGGCGGTGCTGTTCGACGTGCTGCGCCACCGCATCATCCTGTCGTTCGAGGCCGAGGCGGCGGGGGTCGACCAGGACCGCGTGGTCCAGCGCATCCTCGACGTCGTCGCCGTCGCCTGACCCCATGTCCACCACGCAGCTGGCCGAACCCGGCATCCGCATCGGCCTGGCCGACCTGATCGACATGCGCCACCGCGTGCGCGAGATCCAGCTGTTCTCCCGGCCCGGCCAACGCAGCCCGCTGGTGGGCCTGCACCACTCGAAACTGCGTGGCCGCGGGGTGGACTTCGACCAGGTGCGGGTCTACCAGGCCGGCGACGATGTGCGCAACATCGACTGGCGCGTCACCGCGCGCACCCAGGAGCCGCACACCAAGCTGTTCCATGAAGAGCGCGAACGGCCGATCTTCATCATGGTCGAGCAGAGCCAGCGGCTATTCTTCGGCTCCGGATTGATGTTCAAGTCGGTGCTGGCCGCCCAGGCCGCTGCCCTGTTCGGCTGGGCCGCGCTGGGCCACAACGACCGTATCGGCGGGCTGGTGTTCGGCGACAACGAGCACCATGAGGTCAAGCCCAGGCGCAGCAAGCAGAGCCTGCTGCAACTGCTCAACCGCCTGGCCAAGATCAACCAGGCCCTGCACACCGAGGCCCAGCCCCAGGCCGACAGCCTGGGCCTTGCCCTGCGCCGGGCGCGAGAGGTACTGCGCCCGGGCAGCCTGGCCATCGTCATCTGCGACGAACGCGCCCTCAGCGCCAGCGTCGAGCAGCACCTGGCCATGCTCTCGCGCCACTGCGACGTGCTTTTGATGCCGGTCAGTGACCCGCTCGACCACGCCCTGCCCGCCGCCGGCCTGCTGCGCTTCGCCCAGCGCGGCGCGCAGCTGGAGCTCGACACCCTCGACGCCAACCTGCGCCAGGCCTACCGCCAGCAGGCCGAGGCGCGCATCGAGCGCTGGGAGCTGCTGGCGCAGAAACTGCGCGTGGTGCTGATGCCGCTGAGCACCCAGAGCGAGATGATCGAGCAGTTGCGTGAGTACCTGAATGCACAGCGCCTGGGAGGCGCGAAATGAACCCGCTGGACCAGCTGCAGCCGCTGATCGCGCCACCCGCCATCGGCCTGTGGCCGCCCGCGCCCGGCTGGTGGCTGCTGCTGGCCATGCTGCCCCTGCTCGGCTGGGGCGCCTGGCGCCTGCGCCACTGGCGCCCGGGCAAGCGCAAGGTGGTGCGCGCCGAACTGCCGCTGGACCCGATCCGTGTCGAGGCCCTGGCCGAACTGGCGCGCCTGCCGCGTCCCTATGACGGGGCGCCCGCCGGGGCCTGGCTGCAGCAGATCAACGCCCTGCTCAAACGTCTGTGCCGTAATCACTACCCGGGGGCCAACAGCCATACCCTCAATGGCCGGCAATGGCTGGCGTTTCTCGACAACCGCTGCCCGGCCGCCGGCCTGACCCGCTGGATGGTGCTGGTCGAAGGCGCCTACAAGCCCGAGTGCAAGCTCGACGACAAGGCCATCGCTGGGCTCGCCCAGGCGGTCGAAACCTGGATCCGCAAGCATGTTTGAACTGGCCTGGCCGTGGATCTTCCTGCTGTTGCCGCTGCCCTGGCTGGCGCGCCTGCTGCTGCCGGCAGCCGACAGCGGCGAACCGGTGCTCAAGGTCGGCTTCCTTGACGAGCTCGAGGGCCTGGCCGGGCGCCGTGCCCGCCTGAACCTGCCAACCTGGCGCCAGCAGGCACCGTTCATCCTGATCTGGTTGCTGCTGTTGCTGGCCGCGGCGCGCCCGCAATGGCTGGGCGACCCGGTACCGGTCTCGGCCAGCGGTCGCGACCTGCTGGTAGCGGTGGACGTGTCGGGCTCGATGGACTACCCCGACATGCAGTGGAAGGACGACGAGATCAGCCGCCTGGACCTGGTCAAGGCACTGATGGGCGACTTCCTGCAGGACCGCCAGGGCGACCGCGTCGGCCTGATCCTGTTCGGCAGCCAGGCCTACCTGCAGGCCCCGCTGACCTTCGACCGACGCACCGTGCGCACCTTCCTCGACGAAGCGCAGATCGGCATCGCCGGCAAGAACACCGCCATCGGCGACGCCATTGGCCTGGCCGTCAAACGCCTGCGCCAGCGCCCGGCGCAGAGCCGGGTGCTGATCCTGATCACCGACGGCGCCAACAACGGCGGGCAGATCCACCCGCTGACTGCCGCCCGCCTGGCGGCCCAGGAAGGCGTGCGCATCTACACCATTGGCATCGGCGCCAACCCCGAGGCCAGCGGCACACCGGGGCTGCTGGGGCTGAACCCAAGCCTGGACCTGGACGAAGCCGCGCTCAGGGAGATCGCCGAAATCACGCACGGCAGCTACTTCCGCGCCCACGACGGCGCCGAACTGGGTGCCATCGGCGACACCCTGGACCAGCTCGAGCCAGTGGCCCAGCAGCCGACCCAGGCCCGCACCGCCCATGAGCTGTACGCCTGGCCACTGGCCCTGGCGCTGCTGCTCAGCGTGCTGCTGGTGGTGGCCGTGCAGTGGCCGGACAACCTGCTGCAACGCCTGCTGCGCAAACCGCGCTTCCTGCAGCCCCACCCGGAATGGCGACAGCGCCTCAAACGCCTGCGCCTGAGGAGGCGGCGATGATCGAACTCTGGCCGCAATGGCTGCGCCCGCTCTGGCTGCTGGTACTGCCACTGCTTGGCTGGCTGCTGTTCAAGCTCTGGCACCGGCGCAAACGCGCCGGACGCTGGCAGTTGATCCTGCCGCAGCCGTTTCACGCGGTACTGCTCGGCGGCGGCAGCGGCAGCACCAGCAAGCTGCCGTGGATCGCCCTGGGCGTGGCCTGGCTGCTGATCGTCCTGGCCCTGCTCGGCCCCAGCTGGCAACGCCTCGAGGAAACGCGCCAGCGCCCGGCCGACCCGCTGGTGATCCTGCTCGAACTGACGCCGCAGATGCTCGCCGAGGACAGCGCGCCGAACCGCCTGGAGCAGGCCAGACGCAAGGTCCTCGACCTGCTCGATCACCGTCGCGACAGCCAGACCGCGTTGATCGTCTATGCCGGCAGCGCCCACACCCTGGTGCCGTTGTCCGATGACCTCGGCACCACGCGCAACCTGCTCGAGGCCGTCGACCCGACAATCATGCCGCAGCCCGGCCAGCGCGCCGACCTGGCCGTGCGCAAGGGCCTGGCCCTGCTGGCCCAGAGCGGCCTGGGCCAAGGCCGCCTGCTGCTGATCGGCGCGTCGCTGAGCGAGCTTGAGCGCGAAGGCATACGCCAGGCCCTTGGCCGCCAGGGCCCGAGCCTGCTGATGCTGGGCGTCGGCAGCGCCGAGGGCGCGCCAGTGCGCCAGGCCAATGGCGAGTACCTCAAGGACGACCAGGGCGGCATCCTTTTGCCGCGCCTGGACAGCGCCTCGCTGAAGTCCTTCATCGGCTCGACCGGCGGGCGCTATCGCCATGCCCGCATCGACGACCTCGACCTGCGCGGCCTCGGCCTGTTCGACAACCCACGCTTGCTGCACAACGATGGCCAGACCCTGCAACTGGACAGCTGGGCCGACCAGGGCTACTGGCTATTGCTGCCCTTGCTGCTGCTCGCCGCCTGCGCCGGTCGACGTGGCTGGCTGTTCTGCCTGCCGTTGCTGCTGGCCCTGCCGCAGCCAAGCCAGGCCTTCGAGTTCAACGACCTGTGGCTGCGCCCCGACCAGCAAGGCCAGCGCCTGCTGGAACGGCAACGCCCCGCCGAGGCCGCCCGGCACTTCGCCGACAGCCAGTGGCGCGGCATGGCCCTGTACCAGGCCGGCGACTTCGAAGGCGCCGCCGCCGCGTTCGCCCAGGCCGGCACGGCAGCCGCCCACTACAATCGAGGTAACGCCCTGGCCCGCGCCGGCGAACTGGAAGCGGCGCTGGACGCTTACGAACAAGCACTGGAGCGCCAACCCGACCTGAAAGCGGCGCTGGACAACCAGGCGCTGGTCCAGCAATTGTTGCAACAGCGCCAGGCCAAGGCCGAGGAACAGCCGAACAATGCCGATGCCCGGGACACGCCTGGCAACGAGACCGAAGGCAACAGCAGCTCGACCAGCAGCCAGGCCCAGGGCTCGCCGGACAGCGACAACCCGGCACAAGGCCAGCAGAACGGTGACAGCCAGGGCAACTCCCAGGCTCCGTCCGGCACTGCCGGCGGCGATGAAGACAGCATCACCCAGCCGCCCCAGCGGCCGCTCTCCACCAGCCTCGACGCCGAACAGCGCCAGGCCCTGGAACAATGGTTGCGGGAGATCCCCGATAATCCGGCGGAACTGCTGCGGCGCAAATTCTGGTATGAACAGCAATTGCATCAGGAAACCCCACGATGAGTCGCTTCGGCGTCTTTCTCCTAGGCCTGTTGTGGAGCCTCGCGGCCCAGGCCGAACCGACCCTGCAGGCCAGCGTCGACCGTACCCGCCTGGAAGCCGGCGAAACCCTGGAGCTCACCCTCGAGAGCCAGGACGTGACCCAGTTCGGCAAGCCCGACCTGCGCACCCTCGAGCCCGACTTCGAGGTCCGTGGCACGCGCCAACTCAACAGCCTGCATACCCTGGACGGCGAGACCCGCGCCAGCACCCGCTGGATCATCACCCTGCTGCCCCGGCGCAGCGGCAGCCTGCGCATCCCCGAGCTGCAGCTGGGCCAGTCGCGCAGCCAGGCCATCGAGCTGCAGGTACAGCAGGCTGACAGCCAGCGCCCGGACGCAGCGTCGCAAGTGTTCGTCGAGGCCAACCTGGACAGCAGCGAGGTCTATGTCCAGGCCCAGGCCGTGCTGACCCTGCGCATCTACCATTCGGTGGCGCTGTACGACGACAGCAACCTCAGCCCGCTGCAACTGGAGAACGCCAAGGTCGACCCGCTGGGCGAGTCGCGCACCTACGAGAAAGAGATCAACGGCGTGCGCCATGGGGTGATCGAGACCCGCTACGCCATCTACCCCCAGCAAAGCGGCAACCTTGACGTGCCGCCGCTGCGCTTCACCGCCACCGCAGCCGACAATGGCGAGCAACCCGCCGGCACGCCAAGGGTCGGCCGCCAGGTGCAGGTCAGTTCGCTGCCGTTGCGCCTGACGGTAAAGCCCATCCCGGCCGGCTACCCGGCCGACCGCCCCTGGCTGCCGGCACGCAGCCTGACCCTTGAAGAACACTGGAACCCCGACCCGAACAGCCAGCCGACGCAGATCGGCGACTCGTTGACCCGCAACATCAGCGTGCGCGCCGAAGGCCTTTCAAGCACCCAGCTGCCGCCGTTGCCGGCCACCGAGGCAATCGGCCTGCGCCGCTACCCCGACCAGCCGTTGCTGCGCAACGAGATCGGCGAGCGCGGCATGGTCGCCAACCGCGAGGAACGCGAGGCGCTGGTGCCGACCCACAGCGGCGAACTGGCCTTGGCGGCGCTGGAGGTGACCTGGTGGAACACCCGCGAGGACCACCTGGAGCACAGCAGCCTGCCGGCACGCACCCTGAACGTGCAGGACAATCCGGCGCTCAGCGCCGACACCCCGGCCGGCGACAGCAACATGGCCCCAGGCCTGCTCTGGCCCTGGCAACTGGCGACGTTGGTGCTGGCGCTGACTACCCTGCTCGGTTTCACCCTGTGGTGGCGCGCCCGTTCGCAACCGGCGGTACTGCGGGCGGCGCAGACTGGCCCGAGCCCACGCACGCTGCTCGACGACCTCAAGCGCGCCTGCCAGGCCAACGACCCGCAGGCCACCCGCCAGGCGCTGGACGCCTGGGCGCGGCAGCAGCCGGAAACCCTGGCCGAGATGGCGGCGCGTTTCGTGCCGTTGTCCGATGCGCTGGATGGGTTGAACGGTGCGTTGTACAGCGAGAGCGGCCAGTATTGGCATGGCGACGAGCTGTGGCGGGCGATCGGTGCCATACCGCCGGCCGAGCAGGTGCTGGCGCCAACGGGTGAGGCCAGTAGCCTGCCACCGCTGTATCCCAAGTAGCCTCATCGCGGGCCAAGCCCGCTCCCACAAGTCCGCGATGGGTTACCATACCGCCCGAATCCAAACGCCCCCTGCCGCTTACCCTACGGATCTTCCATGCGTCTGTTTCACACCTCCGACTGGCACCTGGGCCAGAGCCTGCACGGCCAGGAACGCGACTTCGAACACGCCTGCTTCCTCGACTGGCTGCTCGGCCAGTTGCGCTTGCGCCAGCCCGACGCGCTGCTGATCGCAGGCGACATCTTCGACACCGTCAATCCGCCGGTCAAAGCCCAGGAGCGCCTCTACGACTTCATCGTCCAGGCCCACGAGCAACAGCCCAAGCTGGATATCGTGATGATCGCTGGCAACCACGACTCCGGCTCGCGCATCGAGCTGCCGGCGCCACTGATGCGGCGCCTGCGCACCCACGCCCTGGGCCGCGTGCACTGGCTCGACGAAGGCCAGCTGGACGCCGAGCGCCTGCTGATCCCGCTGACCAACGCCCGCGGCAAGGTCGGCGCCTGGTGCCTGGCCCTGCCCTTCCTGCGTCCCGCCGAAGTCACCGGGCCGGCGCTGGGTGACGACTACCTGCAGGGCATCACCCAGGTCCACGAGCAGTTGATCGCGGCGGCGCAGAAGAAACGCAAGAAGGGCCAGGCGCTGGTCGCCATCAGCCATGCGCACATGGCCGGCGGCAGCATCTCGGAAGACTCCGAACGCAGCCTGATCATCGGCAATGCCGAGGCGCTGCCAGCGCGGCTGTTCGACAAGGCCATCAGCTATGTCGCCCTGGGTCATCTGCACAAGCCGCAGAAGGTCAACCGCGAGGATCGCATCCGCTACAGCGGCGCGCCGATCCCGCTGTCGTTCGCCGAGATCAACTACCCGCACCAGGTGCTGGAAGTGGAGCTGGAGGGCACCGAACTGGTCAGTGTCGAGCCGCGCCCGGTGCCGCGTGCCGTGGCCCTGCAGCGGGTCGGCCCGGCACCGCTGGGCGAGTTGCTCGAACAACTGGGGCAGTTGCCGGTGATCGACCTGCTCGAGGACCCCAACCGCCAACCCTGGCTGGAGGTGCGGGTAAGCCTGGACGAGCCGCAGCCCGACCTGCGCCAGCAGATCGAGACAGCCCTGCAGGGCAAGGCTGTGCGCCTGGTGCGCATCAGCGCCGAGTATGCCGGCGCCGGGCGCCAGGATGAGGATGAACAAGCCTTTGTCGAACTGGCCCAGCTGACCCCGCAGGACCTGTTCAGCCGTGCCTGGCAGCAACAGTACGGCAACCCCGTCGACGAACAGGCCCTGGCCGACTTTGCCGAGCTGTTGCAGGACGTGCTGCAAGAAGAGGAACGACCATGAAGATTCTCGCCATCCGCCTGAAGAACCTGGCCTCCCTTGCCGGCCCCCTCGACATCGACTTCACCGCCGAGCCCCTGGCCAGCGCCGGCTTGTTCGCCATCACCGGGCCGACCGGAGCCGGCAAGAGTACGTTGCTCGACGCCCTGTGCCTGGCCCTGTTCGGCAACGTGCCACGGCTGAACGATATCGCCCGGGAAGCCAAGGTGCCGGATGCCGACGGCGAGATCCCCACCTCCGATCCACGCAACCTGCTACGCCGAGGTACCGGCAGCGGCTTTGCCGAAGTGGATTTCATCGGCATCGACGGCTGCCGCTACCGTGCCCGCTGGGAAGCCAACCGCGCCCGCGAGAAAGCCACCGGCAAGCTGCAGAACAGCCGCCAGAGCCTCTACGACCTGGACAGCGAGCAGTTGCTGGGTAGTGGCAAGAACGAATACAAGCAACTGGTCGAGGCTCGCCTGGGCCTGAACTTCGAGCAGTTCACACGTGCAGTGATGCTCGCCCAGAGCGAGTTCGGCGCGTTCCTCAAGGCCGACGACCGTGAGCGCAGCGAGTTGCTGGAAAAGCTCACCAATACGGCGATCTACACCCGCCTCGGCCAGCGCGCGTTCACCAAGGCTCGGGAAACCGGCGAGGTTCACAACGACCTGAAGAGACAGGCCGAGCACCTGCTGCCGATGGACGCCGAAGCCCGCGCCACCCTCGACCAGGAACTGGAACAGGCCCAGCAACAGTTCAAGGCCGAGCAGGCGCGCCAGCGCCTGCTCGAGCAACAGCGCACCTGGTTCGAAGAACAGCAGCGCCTGCAAATCCAGCACCATGAGGCCGGCACTGCCCTGCAAGCCGCCGAGCAGGCGTGGCAGCAACTGGCCGAGCAGCGCGTCGACCTGCAACGCCTGGAGCGCCTGGCGCCCCAGCGCCACCAATTCCATCGCCAACAGCACCTGGCCGCGCAACTGGCCCCGGTGCAGGCGGATATCGACCAGCAACAACGCCAGCAAAGCGATCTGCAGCAAAATATCGACACACAGCAGCAGGCCCTCGAGGCAGCCCGCCAGCACCTGGCCCGGCAGCAAGCCCTGCAAGGCGACAATGCACCGCGCCTGCGCCAGGCCTTCGCCGCTCAAGGTGACATCGCACGTCTGGACAAAGACCTCGCCGCGCAGCGCGAAGCCTGTAACCAGGCCGAGCAGGAGGCCAGCGCAGGACAGCAGCAACTGCAACAGCTGGAAGACCATCAGCAGCGCAGCCAGCAGCAGTTGTCGCAGATCGATGCCGCCCTGGCCGAAAGCCAGCACCTGGGCGGCCTCGCCGACGCCTGGCAGGCCTATCTGCCGCAACTCAAGCAGGTCATGCTGATCGGCGGCCGCCTGGCCAAGGGCCGCGAAGAGCTGCCCGGGCTGCAGGCCCAGGCCAGCCAAGCCAACGCCCAACTGCAAGCGCAACGCGAGCATTTCGAACTGCTGTTCCGCGAAGCCGGTGCCGAACCCCATGCGTTGGCCGAGCAGGTCGATCTGCTCGGCGCCATGCTTCAGGACAACCGCAAGCAACAGCGCGCCGTCGAAGAGCTGAGCCGCCTGCATGGCCGCGAGCAGGAACTGCGCCAGGCCCTCGCCGCCCTGCGTGAACGCCAGCAGCAAGCCATGCAGCGGCGCCAGCAACTGATCGGCGAAGGCACCGCGGCCAAGGCCGAGCTGGAAAGCGCAGAGCAAGCGCTGACCCTCACCCGTCAATTGCTCGAACGCCAGCGCCTGGCGCGCAACACCAGCGTCGAGGAGCTGCGCGCACAACTGCGCGACGGCGAGCCTTGCCCGGTCTGCGGTAGCGCCGAACACCCGTTCCACCAGCCCGAAGCGCTGTTGCACAGCCTTGGTCGGCACGACCAGGCCGAGGAAGAGGCGGCGCACAAGCAAGTCGAGCAGCTCAATGGCAAGCTGGTGGAACTGCGCACCGAACTGGGCGTGGTCAATGCCCAGCTCAAGGATTACCAGCAACAGCAGCAGCAGCTCGGCGAGCAGTTGCAACCTGTGATCGAACAGGTCCAGGCCCACGCCCTGTGGCCGGCACTTGCCCCGCAGGACGACGCTGCCCGCGGCAAGTGGCTCGATGGCCAGTTACGTCGACTCGGCGAGGAAATCGAGCGCGACGAGAAACGCCAGGGCGCCCTGCTCACCTTGCAAAAGGATGCCGCGCGCCTCACCCAGCAATTGCAGACCGCAGGCGAAGCCCAGCAACAGGCGCAGCGTCACCTCGACCAGCAACACCAGGCCCTGGCCGCCGACGCCCAGCAATTGGAACAAAGCCTCGACGGCTTGGGCAGCGTGCTGCCCCAGGATATTCTCCAGGCCCTGCGCGACGACCCGTCCAACGCTTTCATCAGCCTCGACCAGCAGATCGCCCAGCGCCGTCAGCAGCTCGACCTGCGCAAGGACGAGCAGGAAGAGCAACAGGCCCGTCAAGTCCAGCTCGACAAGCTGCGCGACCAGCAACAGGCACGCCTGCAAGGGCAGCAGCAACTGCAACAGAAACTCGCCGTGCTGGACGAGCAACACCAGCAGGCCCGAGCCACCCTGAGCGAGCTGCTCGGTGAACAGCCCAGCGCCGAAGCCTGGCAACAGCACATGGACTCCCTGCTGGAACAGGCACGGACCGCCGAGGCCGACAGCGTCCAGCATCTGCAAGCGCTGCACACCCAAAGCGTGCAGCTGGCCGCCGACCTCAAGGCCAACCAGCAGCGCCAACAGGCACTGGAGCAGGAGCATCAGCAGTTACAGGGCGAGATCGCTCATTGGCGCAGCGCTCATCCTGAGCTGGACGATGCCGGCCTTGACCGCCTGCTGGCCATCGACGATGCCCAGCTCGGTGAACTGCGTCAGCACCTGCAAACCGCGGAGAAGTCCATCGAGCAGGGCCGCGTGCTGCTTCAGGAGCGTGAACAACGCCTGCAGCAGCATGCCAGCCAGGCCCACGGCGAGTTGCCGGTGGAAGAGCTGGAGCAAGCGCTAAGCGAGCTCCAGCAGCAGCTGGCTGTTCAAGAACAATGCTGCGCCGAGCTACGCGCGCGCCAGGCCGACGACCAGCGCCGCCAGCACGCCAGCCAGGCCCTGGCCGAGCAGATCGAGCAGGCTTACCAGCAATGGCAGCGCTGGGCGCGGCTGAATGCGCTGATCGGCTCAGCCTCCGGCGATGTGTTCCGCAAGATCGCCCAGGGCTACAACCTCGACCTGCTGCTGCACCACGCCAACAGCCAGCTGCGCCAGTTGGCCAAACGCTACCGCCTCAAGCGTGGCGGCAGCGCCCTGGGCCTGCTGGTGCTGGACACCGAGATGGGCGACGAGCTGCGCTCGGTGCACTCGCTGTCGGGTGGCGAAACCTTCCTGGTCTCACTGGCCCTGGCTCTGGGCCTGGCGTCGATGGCCTCGAGCACCCTGCGCATCGAATCGCTGTTCATCGACGAAGGTTTCGGCAGCCTCGACCCCGAGTCGCTGCAACTGGCCATGGACGCCCTTGATGGCCTGCAGGCCCAGGGCCGCAAGGTGGCGGTAATCTCCCACGTGCAGGAGATGCACGAGCGCATTCCGGTGCAGATCAAGGTGCGCCGCCAGGGCAACGGCCTGAGCGATGTCGAGGTGTGCGGGTGATCCTCTACTCGTTCCGCCGCTGCCCCTGGGCCATGCGCGCACGCCTGGCGCTGCGCTACGCCGGGTGCGAGGTGCAGGTGGTCGAGGTAAATATGAAGGAAAAGCCCGCCGCACTGCTGGCACTGTCGCCCAAGGGCACGGTGCCGGTGCTCGATAGCGGGAATGGCGTACTGGAGGAAAGCATCGACATCATGCGCTGGGCGCTCGACCGGCACGACCCCGATGACTGGCGCCTGCTGGCCGACCCGGCGGCGGCGCGCCAGGCCGAAGCGCTGATCGCCCGCAACGACAGCACGTTCAAGGCGCAGGTGAACCTGTACAAATATGCCGAGCGCTATCCCGAGCATTCCCGGGCCCACTACCGGGCACAGTCCGAACCCTGGCTGGCCGAGCTGGAAAGCCTGCTCGAAAACCGGCCTTGGCTGTTGGCCGACCACCCGTGCCTGGCCGACGCCGCCTTGCTGCCCTTGATGCGCCAGTTTGCCGGGGTCGAACCGCAATGGTTCGCCGAGGCGGCTTATCCGCGGCTGCGGAGCTGGTTGCAGGTCTGGCTGGAATCGGCGCTGTTCAAGGCCGTGATGGCCAAGTGAGACAGCGTGTCGCTCAGAGCGCCAGAATCGGCGCGGACATCAACAACAGCACAACCGCCGTGATACGCCACATCATGCTCTGCCCCTTTGGCGAGTCAAAAATTTAGCGTCAAATTAAATCACATGGCTTTGTGCTATTACCAATGCCTTTACACACTCAATTGGAGTGCTTGCTCAAGGCGGCATGGAAATGCGCGCTTTGTTGCAGGTACTTCTGGGTGTAGCTGTTGGTGCTCGACGCCTTCGCGTGCTGCTCCGCCTGGGCATGGGCTGGCAGAACGACGGAGGCGGAGATGGCGGAGGCGGCGATGAGTGGGAAGAGATTGAAGTTCATGCTGGCAGACCTCGACTTCGGTGGTTGACGTTGGCCCGTCGTGGGCCTTGGGTCAAAACTTACGCCGATAGGTCCGCCTGTAAAAATTCATTGCGGCAGTAGCCATTATCATGGCCATTGATAATCAAGGCGTGA
>NZ_JBOBDQ010000095.1:0-13679 GCF_050586565.1 Pseudomonas sp. WC1 | reverse complement strand
TTGCAGCCTCAGCCGCTACATTGGATCCCCTGTGCCAGCAAACGCTGGCACTTTTTTTCTTACATTTCAGCAGACGGACCCCGTAAAACCCCATCATGGACCCTTCCCCTGGTATCAGCCTCACCTCGTTGTTCGCCGATTTCGGCATGATTCTCTTTGCCTTGTTCCTGGTGCTGCTCAACGGCTTCTTCGTGGCTGCCGAGTTCGCCATGGTCAAGCTGCGCTCCACCCGCGTCGAATCCATCGCCGAGCTGCATGGCTGGCGTGGCAGCATCCTGCGCAAGGTGCACAACCAGCTCGACGCCTACCTCTCGGCCTGCCAGCTGGGCATCACCCTCGCCTCCCTGGGCCTGGGCTGGGTCGGCGAGCCGGCGTTCGCCCACCTGCTCGAGCCGCTGCTGGCTTATGTCGGCGTGGACAGCCCGGAGCTGATCAAGGCGATCTCTTTCTTCGTCGCCTTCTTCGTGATCTCCTACCTGCACATCGTGGTCGGCGAGCTGGCCCCCAAGTCGTGGGCGATCCGCAAGCCCGAGCTGCTGTCGCTGTGGACCGCCGTGCCGCTGTACCTGTTCTACTGGGCGATGTACCCGGCGATCTACCTGCTCAACGCCAGCGCCAACACCATCCTGCGCATCGCCGGTCAAGGCGAGCCCGGGCCGCACCACGAGCACCACTACAGCCGCGAGGAGCTCAAGCTGATCCTGCACTCCAGCCGTGGCCAGGACCCAAGCGACCAAGGCATGCGCGTACTGGCCTCGGCCGTGGAGATGGGCGAGCTGGAGGTGGTCGACTGGGCCAACTCGCGCGAGGACATGGTCAGCATCGATGCCCATGCGCCGCTGAAGGAAATCCTCGCCCTGCTGCGCCGTCACAAGTTCAGTCGCTACCCGGTATATGACGCCGAGCGCGAGGAATTCACCGGCCTGCTGCACATCAAGGACCTGCTGCTGGAGCTGGCAGAGCTCGACCACTTGCCGCAAACCATCGACCTTGCAGACCTCGCCCGCCCGCTGGAACGGGTATCCCGGCACATGCCGCTGTCCCAGCTGCTGGAGCAGTTCCGCAAGGGTGGCGCGCACTTCGTGCTGGTCGAGGAAGCCGACGGCAAAGTGATCGGCTACCTGACCATGGAAGACGTGCTGGAAGTGCTGGTGGGCGATATCCAGGACGAACACCGCAAGACCGAGCGCGGCATCCTCGCTTACCAGCCGGGCAAGTTGCTGGTGCGCGGTGATACGCCGCTGTTCAAGGTGGAGCGCTTGCTGGGTATCGACCTGGACCACATCGAGGCGGAAACCCTCGCCGGGCTGATCTACGAGACGCTTAAGCGCGTGCCCGAGGAAGAGGAAGTGCTGGAAGTCGAAGGCCTGCGCATCATCATCAAGAAGATGAAAGGGCCTAAGATCGTGCTGGCCAAGGTGCTCAAGCTCGATTGACCTGAGAGCCCGCGCCTACATTTGTGGGAGCGGGCTTGCCTCGCGATGCGTCATGGATTCCCTGCGGTAAAGTCCGGCAGTCCACCGATTGGCCGGTCGAACTGATACGGGATCGACTCCAGCGCCAGCCCCACATTGCGCTGCACCACAAAATGCAGGTGCGGCCCGCTGCTGTTGCCGGTATTGCCCGATTTAGCCAGCGCCTGCCCCTGGGCCACACGCTGCCCCTCGCCCACCACCACCGAGCCGCGCATCAGGTGCAGGTAAACGCCCATGGTGCCGTCCGGGTGCAGGATCCTGACGAAATTGCCCGCCGGATTGTTGCCCCGCCCGCTCTGGTTGTTCTCGATCTTCACCACCACCCCGCCACGTGCCGCGATGATCGGTGTGCCTTCGGGCATGGCGATATCCATGGCGTAGCGGCCCTTGGGCCCGAAGTGGCTGAAGCGGCCGTTGGGGCCCTGGCTCAGGCGGAACGGCCCACCCTTCCAGGGAAACGGATAACGGTAGCCCTGCGGGCGCTGGCCCGGGTCTCCCATGGCGTAGCGAAACTTGGTGTCGTACTTGAGGCGAGCCCCTTGGCGAGCCTGCACCACGCTGAGGATCAGGTTCGAGCGCGGCGGTACTAGGCGCCGGACGATGCGCAAGGCGTTACCGCCCTGGGCATTGGCCAGGCGCTCCACACGCAGTTCAACTTCCATCGGCACGAACAGCTCGTTGCGCGCGACAAAACGCACGCCACCGGCGAAATCCTCGGTCTTCAGCCGCACCTGGCCGTCCAGGCGCTCGACCATGGGTTCGCGGAAGACGAAAACCTTGGCGCCCACGCTGGGCCGGTCGGAATAGGAAACCACGCCATAGGTATCGGTGGTCTTGTAGATGGTCATGGCCAGGCTCGACGCCGAGGCCGTGAGCAAGGCACAGAACAGCAGCAGTCGGGAAGGCGGCATGATGGTGGCTTTTTGACAGTGGTGTTCTGTCGAAGCCTAGCAGCCGGATTTGAGAGGGATATGACAGTTGGTCGGGATGCTGGAGGTGTAACGTGGGAGGGGGCAAGCCCGCTCCCACAACATCCGCTCCGACGCGATGCTCAAGCGCTCATCAAGCGCCAGGCGTGAAATGCTTCTGCGCCGTGCCGCGGGCGATCAGCCGCGACAGGTAGTCGAGTTTCTGCGCATCCTGGTCGACGAACTTGAAGGTCAGCTGCAGCCAGTCGCTCTCAGGCTTGGGCTCCATCGCCGCAATGGCGTGCAGGTAGCCGTTCAGGCGCGCGGTTTCGGCATTCTCGCCTTGCTCCAGGTCCAGCACCGCGCCTTCGAGCACCTGTGGCAGGTTGGTGCCGCGGCGCACCACCAGCAGGGCTTCCTTGAGGCTCAGGGCCTTGATCATGCACGGCTGGGTTCCGCTGGACAGGCGCAGTTGGCCTTGACCACGACCAGCCTGGGCCGCCGCAGCGGCAGTCTTCGGCGTAGGGGCGTTGATCAGAGGCTTGGCCGCTGCTGCCACTGGCGCGGCGACGGGCGCGCTCACCTTAGCCGCCTCCGGGCGACCACCGGTCAGGGCGCTGAGCGAGTCATTGGCGAACGCCGAGTTGACCCGCGCCGGCGCGCTGGACATCAGGCTGTCGAGCTTGCCGATCTTGGTCAGCGACTTCTTCACCTTGGTCAGCAGCTGCTCGTTGGTGAACGGCTTGCCAACGAAATCGGAAACGCCGGCCTGGATAGCCTGGATCACGTTCTCCTTGTCACCACGGCTGGTCACCATGATGAACTGCATGGCCTTCATCTCTTCCTGCTGGCGGCACCAGGTCAGCAGTTCGAGGCCGGACATCTCCGGCATTTCCCAGTCGCACAGGACCAGGTCGAAACGTTCCTTGCTCAGCATGGCCATGGCCTTGCGACCGTTGACCGCGTCCTCGATCACCATGCCGGGGAAGGCATTGCGCAGGCACTTCCTTACCAGGTCGCGGATGAACGGGGCATCATCCACGACCAGCACATTCACTTTACTCATCGATACTCCTCTTGATCCCGGCTAGCATACCGCCGACTGATGGCCATTTGCCAAACCACTGGTCACGCCGGGACTTCTCACACGGTTCGCGGGTGCCTGCTGGTGCTCGACCGCAAACGAAAACGCCCGGCGGTTGCCGGGCGTTCATGCTCGGGAGCAATCCTATTTATCGTCCGGTTCGGCCGGAACATTAGCGATTTCGCCCTCATCGAACGCTTCGCCCTGCACCTCGGCCTTCATGCGCTTGAGGCCCATGTGCCGCACGTCGGTACCACGCACCAGGTAGATCACCAGCTCGGAGATGTTGCGTGCGTGATCGCCAATACGCTCCAGCGAACGCAGGGCCCAGATCACGCTCAACACGCGGGAGATCGAGCGCGGATCTTCCATCATGTAGGTGACCAGCTCACGCAGCGCTGTCTTGTACTCGCGGTCGATGGTCTTGTCGTACTGGGCCACCGACAGCGCCAGGTCGGCGTCGAAACGGGCGAAGGCGTCCAGCGCGTCGCGGACCATGTTGCGCACCTGGTCGCCGATGTGGCGCACCTCGACGTAGCCACGCGGCGACTCGCCTTCTTCGCACAGCTGGATGGCACGGCGGGCGATCTTGGTGGACTCGTCACCGATGCGCTCCAGGTCGATCACCGACTTGGAGATGCTGATGATCAGGCGCAGGTCGGAGGCCGCCGGCTGGCGACGGGCGAGAATGCGCACGCACTCCTCGTCGATGTTGCGCTCCATCTGGTTGATCTGTTCGTCGACCTCGCGCACCTGCTGCGCCAGGCCCGAGTCGGCCTCGATCAGCGCGGTGACGGCATCGTTCACCTGTTTCTCCACCAGCCCGCCCATGGCCAGCAGGTGGCTGCGCACCTCCTCGAGCTCGGCGTTGAACTGCTGGGAGATGTGGTGGGTAAGGCTTTCTTTGTTGATCATCGTTTCGCTCCGCGAAGCAGCTGCAGGCTTCAAGTCGTTCGTGTCGTTCCCTGGCGTTCCTACCTTGCCGGTCTTAGCCGTAGCGACCGGTGATGTAGTCTTCGGTCTGCTTCTTCGCCGGGTTGGTGAACAGGGTGTCGGTATCACCGAATTCGACCAGTTTGCCCATGTACATGAAGGCGGTGTAGTCCGAAACACGGGCCGCCTGCTGCATGTTGTGGGTCACGATGACGATGGTGTACTTGGATTTCAGTTCGTAGATCAGCTCTTCGACCTTCAGTGTCGAGATCGGGTCCAGTGCCGAGCACGGCTCGTCGAGCAACAGCACTTCCGGCTCAACGGCAATGGTACGGGCGATTACCAGACGCTGCTGCTGGCCACCTGACAGGCCCAGCGCCGACTCGTGCAGGCGGTCCTTGACCTCATCCCACAGGGCCGCGCCCTTCAGCGCCCACTCGACGGCCTCGTCGAGCACGCGCTTCTTGTTGATGCCCTGGATACGCAGGCCGTAGACCACGTTCTCGTAGATGGTCTTGGGGAACGGGTTGGGCTTCTGGAACACCATGCCCACGCGGCGACGCAGCTCGGCCACGTCCTCGCCCTTGCGGTAGATGTTGTTGCCGTACAGGTTGATGGCGCCTTCGACACGGCAGCCGTCGACCAGGTCGTTCATGCGGTTGAAGGTGCGCAGCAGCGTGGATTTGCCGCAGCCGGACGGGCCGATGAAGGCAGTCACGCGCTGCTTGGGGATGTTCATGCTGACGTCGAACAGCGCCTGCTTGTCGCCGTAGAACAGGGACAGGCCGGGTACTTCGATGGCCACGGTCTCTTCAGCCAGGCGCAGGCTCTGCTTGTCGCGGCCCAGGGCCGACATGTCGATGCCGTGGGCGTGGGATTCATGCTGCATGGTCAACTCCATACGCTATCAATTCGTTTCAAAGGGCCGCCCGGCATCCGGGCGGCGCGCTTGCAATCAGGATCAGTGGTCCAGGGCCTTGTACTTCTCGCGCAGGTGGTTACGGATCCACACCGCCGAGAGGTTGAGGGTGGCGATCACCAGCACCAGCAGCAGCGCGGTGGCGTACACCAGCGGCCGCGCGGCCTCAACGTTGGGGCTCTGGAAGCCGACGTCGTAGATGTGGAAGCCCAGGTGCATGATCTTCTGGTCCAGGTGCAGGTACGGGTAGTTGCCGTCCACCGGCAGCGATGGCGCCAGCTTCACCACACCCACCAGCATCAGCGGGGCCACTTCGCCGGCGGCGCGGGCCACGGCGAGGATCATGCCGGTCATCATGGCCGGGCTGGCCATCGGCAGGACGATCTTCCACAGGGTCTCGGCCTTGGTTGCGCCCAGGGCCAGCGAGCCCTCGCGCACGGTGCGCGGAATACGCGCCAGGCCTTCCTCGGTGGCCACGATCACCACCGGCACGGCCAGCAGCGCCAGGGTCAGCGAAGCCCACAGCAGGCCCGGCGTACCCAGCGTAGGTGCCGGCAGCGACTCGGGGAAGAACAGCCGGTCGATGGAGCCGCCCAGCACGTAGACGAAGAAGCCCAGGCCGAACACGCCGTAGACGATCGCCGGAACGCCGGCGAGGTTGTTCACGGCGATGCGGATCAGCCGGGTCACCGGGCCCTGCCTGGCGTATTCACGCAGGTAGACGGCAGCCAGCACGCCGAACGGGGTGACGATCACCGCCATGATCAGGGTCATCATCACGGTGCCGAAGATGGCCGGGAAGATACCGCCTTCGGTGTTGGCCTCACGCGGGTCGTCGCTGAGGAACTCCCACACCTTGGCGAAGTAGGCGCCCATCTTGGTAAAACCGGACATGGCGTTCGGCTGGATGGCGTGGACCACCTTGCTCAGGTTGATCTCCACTTCGCGGCCGTTGCCGTCGCGGGCTACCAGACTGTCGCGGGCGAACTCCTGGTGCAGGCCGTTGAGGCGCTCTTCGATGGCCTTGTAGCGGTTGTTCAGTTCGGCGCGCTCGGCGTCCATGTCGGCCTGTGCAGCGGCGTCGAGCTTGCCGTCCAGCTCCAGCTTGCGGCTGTGCAGGCGCAGGCGCTCCAGGCCGTGGTTGATGGCACCGATGTCCTTCTTCTCGAGCTTCACAAGCTGGTCGTTGAGTTGGCTGGCGCGCTTGAGGCGGGCCTGCAACTCGTTCCAGGCTTCCGGTCCCTGGGCGACCACACGGCCTTCTTCCTTGACGCTGACCAGATAGCCGTAGAAGTTGCCCCATTCGCGGCGCTCCAGGGCAATCAGGTCGGCAGGTTTCTGCTGGTCGACCAGCCACTCGCCGACCACCCAGGTGAAGTCGCTGCCATTGAGGTCGCGGTTGCCCACCTTGATCAGCTCGCGGGTCATGAACTCCGGGCCTTGGTCGGGCACCGGCAAGCCGGCACCCTTAAGGCGTTCCCGGGGCACTTCTTCCTTCTGCACCACTTCACCGATGACGATGTGGTCAGCCTGGCCCGGCACCTTGTAGGTGGCCTGGACCAGGTCGGCCGGCCAGAAGTGGCCCAGGCCGCGGACGGCGATCACGGCCAGCAGGCCGACGGTCATGATGACCGCCATGGCCACCGCGCCGCCACTGATCCAGACGCCGGGGGCGCCGCTCTTGAACCAGCCTTTGAGGGAATCCTTTTTCACGGATCTCTACCTTTCTATCAAAGCGACGAGTATTTCTTGCGCAGGCGCTGGCGAATCAGCTCGGCCAGGGTGTTCATCACGAAGGTGAACAACAGCAGCACGAGGGCGGCGAGGAACAGCACACGATAGTGGCTGCCGCCGACTTCCGATTCGGGCATTTCCACGGCCACGTTGGCGGCCAGGGTGCGCATGCCCTCGAACAGGTTCAGCTCCATCACCGGGGTGTTGCCGGTGGCCATCAGCACGATCATGGTCTCACCTACCGCACGGCCCATGCCGATCATCAGCGCCGAGAAGATGCCCGGGCTGGCGGTGAGGATGACCACGCGGGTCAAGGTCTGCCATGGCGTCGCGCCCAGGGCCAGCGAGCCCAGGGTCAGGCTGCGCGGCACGCTGAACACAGCGTCCTCGGCGATGGAGTAGATGTTCGGGATGACCGCGAAGCCCATGGCGATACCCACTACCAGGGCGTTGCGCTGGTCATAGGTGATGCCGAGGTCGTTGCTGATCCACAGGCGCATGTCGCCCTTGAAGAACCAGCTCTCGAGGAACGGACTCATGTACAGGGCAAACCAACCGATCACCAGGATCACCGGGATCAGGATCGCCGCTTCCCAGCCATCAGGGATGCGCAGGCGGATCGACTCCGGCAGGCGGCTCCAGCTGTAGCCGGCAAGCAGGATACCGATCGGCATGATCAGGAACAGGCTGAACACGCCCGGCAGGTGGCCTTCGAGATACGGCGCGAGGAACAGGCCGGCGAAGAAGCCGAGGATCACCGTCGGCATTGCTTCCATCAACTCGATCACCGGCTTGACCTTGCGGCGCATGCCCGGGGCCATGAAGTAGGCGGTGTAGATGGCGGCGGCGATGGCCAGCGGGGCAGCCAGGATCATCGCGTAGAACGCGGCCTTGAGCGTACCGAAGGTCAGCGGCGACAGGCTCAGCTTGGGTTCGAAGTCGGTGTTCGAGGCGGTCGACTGCCAGACGTACTTGGGCTCGTCGTAGTTCTCGTACCAGACCTTGCCCCACAGCGCGCTGAAGGAGACTTCCGGGTGCGGGTTCTTCAGGCTCAGCGGCAGCAGCTTGCCACCTTGCTCGATGATGATGCGATTGGCGCGCGGCGACAGGGCGAGGATGCCCGCGCCTTCGGCGACCGGCTCGACCAGCAGGGTGCGGTGCGCGGTGCTGTGGAACACGCCGAGCTTGCCTTCGCTATCCAGGGCGATGAAGCCCTTGCGGCGCTCCTCGGCGTCGATCTGCACCACCGGGGCCTTGCCCAGCTGGAAGCTGCGGATCAACTTGAAGCGCGACTCGCCATCGGGGTCGCGGGCCATGAACCACTGGCTCAGGCCACCCTTGGAGTCACCGAAGATCAGCGAGATGCCACCAACCAGCTGGGCGGTCGCGGTGATTTCGGCGTTGCCGTCCTCGAGCAGCTTGTAGCGGCCGTTGAGGCTCTTGTCGCGCAGGCTGAACACGTCGGCGGTGGCGCGGCCGTTGACCACGTACAGCCACTGCTGGCGCGGGTCGATGAAGATGTTCTTCACCACCTCGGTCATCTGCGGCAGTTCGATACGGTTCTGCTCGACAGTGACCTCGTCAGTCATCATGTTCTCGGTGCGCGACAGTTCGATCACCTGCAGGTGCGCACCGGTGGAACCGGCCAGCAACAAGGTGTCGCCGTTGACGTTGACGCTCACATGCTCCAGCGCGCGGCCTTGTTCATCCAGGGTGAACAGGTCCTGACCATAGGGGAAGTCGATGCCCGCCTCGATGGTCTTCTTGTTGTCCGGATAGGTGATCTTGTAGGTGTGGTGGAACACCAGCGCCTGGCCGTTGGACAGGCCCACCACCACCAGCGGGCTGCCCGGCTGGTCGGTGCTGATCGAGCTGACCTGGGCGCCGGCCGGCAGCGGCAGGTCGACGCGCTTCAGTTCGTTGCCGGTCTTGGTGTCGAAGAACAGGGCCTGGCCCTTGTCGGATACACGCATACCCACGAGGTTCTGTTCCTCGAGGGCGATCAACAGCGGTTTACCGGCGTCCTGCTGCAGCCAGGTCGGCTCCAGCGCCTTCTTGCTGGAAAGCGTGGCGCCCTGGAACAGCGGCAGCACCACATAGGCCAGGTAGAAGAAGATCAGCGTAATCGCCGCCAGCACGGCAAGCCCGCCCACCAGGACGTACCAGCGGGTCAGGCGATCCTTGAGGGCGCGCAGGCGGCGCTTGCGTTGCAACTCGGGCGTATTGAAGTCAATGCGCACGGGAGGAGAATTTTGGGTCATTGTGGAGTTGGCCAGATCATTCATGCGCACACCCTAGCGGTCCCGTATGACAAAAACATGACAGTGCAGTGACGCAAAAAAGCCCGCCGCGCAGGAGCCCTGGCTTCGGACTAAGGAATTCGTGGAAGAGGCCGGTATTATTAGTCACCGGCCTCAACCTCAATTACTTACTTCTTTGCAACGTTACCCGCGTGGGACAGGCCCAGGTCGGCCAGGGTCTTGTCGACCACTTTGGCTGGCAGCGGGATGTAGCCGTCCTTCACGACAACTTGCTGGCCGGCCTGCGACAGCACCAGCTTGACGAACTCGGCTTCCAGCGGGGCCAGAGGCTTGTTCGGCGCCTTGTTGACGTAGACGTAGAGGAAACGCGACAGCGGGTAGGTGCCGTTCAGGGCGTTGGCTTCGTTGTCTTCGACGAACGCGCCGCCTTCTTTCTTGGCCAAGGCAACGGTCTTGACGCTGGCGGTCTTGTAGCCGATGCCCGAGTAGCCGATGCCGTTCAGCGACGAGCTGATCGACTGCACTACCGAGGCCGAGCCAGGCTGTTCGTTGACGTTAGGCTTGAAGTCGCCTTTGCACAGGGCTTCTTCCTTGAAGTAGCCGTAGGTGCCCGATACCGAGTTGCGGCCGAACAGCTGGATTGGCTTGTTGGCCAGGTCGCCGGTCACACCGATGTCGCCCCAGGTCTTGACGTCAGCCTTGCCGCCGCACAGGCGGGTGGAGGAGAAGATAGCGTCAACCTGAGCCATGGTCAGGCCCTTGATCGGGTTGTCCTTGTGCACGAACACGGCCAGGGCGTCCACGGCAACCGGGATGGCGGTCGGCTTGTAGCCGTACTTCTGCTCGAACGCCTGCAGCTCGACGTCCTTCATCTTGCGGCTCATCGGGCCCAGGTTGGCGGTGCCTTCGGTCAGGGCGGGTGGCGCGGTCGAGGAACCGGCGGCCTGGATCTGGATGTTTACGTTCGGATATTCCTTCTTGTAGGCCTCGGCCCACAGGGTCATCAGGTTCGCGAGGGTGTCGGAACCGACGCTGGAGAGGTTGCCCGAAACACCGGTGGTCTTGGTGTAGGTCGGGATTGCAGGATCGACAGCGGCGACCGCATTGGCGGCAGCGACGCCAGCGGCGGCAAAGGTCAGGGCCGCCATCAAACGCTTCAGTTTCATGCCTTGCTCCTAGCAGGAATATCGTGGGTTGTGAGATGGAACGGGCCCAAGTATCTGCAGGCCGCATGAACACTCTATGACTCGAATGTGACAATTGGATGAAAGGCCATCACCGGTAACCGGGATGGCCTTTACAGGATGTTGCAGAGGGGATCTAGAGCGGGATTCAGCGTTTGCGTGCAAGCAGATAGATGCCCACCAACAGACCGACGGCGCACAGGCACGCCACATAGTAAGCCGGCGCCATAGGACTGAACTTCAGCAGCGCGGTCACCACCATCGGCGTCAGACCACCGAAGATCGCATAGGCCAGGTTGTAGGAGAACGACAGGCCACTGAAGCGCACCACCGGCGGGAAGGCCTTGACCATCACGTAAGGCACCGCGCCGACGATGCCCACGCACAGGCCGGTCAGGGCGTACAGCGGGAACAGCAGGTCAGGGCGGGTCGGCAGGCTGTGGTAGAAGGCCCAGGACGACGCCAGCAGCGCCAAGCTGCCGACGATGAACACGCGCCCGGCGCCGAAACGGTCGGCCAGGCTGCCAGCGCCGACGCAGCCCAGGCTGAGCAGCACGATGGCCAGGCTATTGGCCTTGAGCGAGTCGGTGGGGCTGACGTGGTAGAGGCTCTGCAGCAACGCCGGGGTCATGAGGATAATCACCACGATGCCGGCCGACAGCAGCCAGGTGAGCAGCATCGACAGGATGATCGCGCCGCGATGATCACGCAGCACCGCGCGCAGCGGCAGCTCTTCGGCCAGGGCCTTGCGCGCCTGCATTTCGGCGAAAACGGGGGTCTCATGCAACCAACGGCGCAGGTAGACCGCGAAGAAGCCGAACACCCCACCGAGCAGGAACGGGATACGCCAGGCGTAGTCCGCCACTTCCTCGGGGGTGTAGAGCGTATTGATCAGCGTTGCCACCAGCGAGCCAAGCAGGATGCCCGAGGTAAGGCCGGCGGTCAGCGTGCCGCAGGCATAGCCGGTGTTGCGCGCCGGCACGTGCTCGGAGACGAACACCCAGGCTCCTGGCACCTCGCCACCGATGGCCGCGCCCTGAATCACCCGCATCAGCAGCAGCAGGATCGGCGCCCACAGGCCAATCTGCGCATAGGTGGGCAACAGGCCCATCACCAGGGTCGGCACGGCCATCATGAAAATGCTCAGGGTGAACATCTTCTTGCGTCCGAGCAGGTCGCCAAAGTGGGCCATGACGATGCCGCCCAGTGGCCGGGCCAGGTAGCCGGCGGCGAAGATGCCGAAGGTCTGCATCAGGCGCAGCCATTCGGGCATGTCGGCGGGGAAGAACAGCTTGCCCACCACCGTGGCGAAGAACACGAAGATGATGAAGTCGTAAAACTCCAGTGCACCGCCCAGCGCGGACAGCGAGAGGGTCTTGTAGTCACTGCGGGACAACGGCCGGGACGGCTGCTCGATACTGCTCTGCACGGAGGTCATCGCTGTTCTTTCTCTTGTAGGTCTGCGGACCGCTTGGCATGCGGCTTCTGGATTGAGTAGTCGGCGAAGATAGCAAATTGCCGAGCCGCGCTCATAGCGGTACAAAATCCATACAGATATTCATGAATGTGCGGTCGTCGCTGGCTGTGCAGGTATATATACTGCCCGCTCGTAGGAAAAGGTTGCTTATCCTGAGGGATGCTGTGCGAAAACGTCGGTCATTGTTGTCAGACTGTTTCGCAGAGTTTCCCTGAGGCCGCCCCCTGAAGCGAAATCAGCGTAGTATGCGTGTTGCTGAATCGTTTTTACGGCGTCCGTTATTGCGCCACCAACGAAGCGTCACGGGTCAGAGGCCCCACGGCATGATTGAGCTCGAACAAGAAGATCCTATCCCGCAAGGCGACCTGGCCTTGCAGATCACCGCGCTGCCGCGCGAGACCAACGGTTTCGGCGATATCTTCGGCGGCTGGCTGGTCGCCCAGATGGACCTGGCCGGCACCGCCATGGCCAGCCGCGTCGCCGGAGGCCGAGTGGCCACGGTAGCCATCGACCGCATGGCGTTCCTGGTGCCGGTGGCGGTGGGCGCGCAGTTGTCCTTCTATACCCAGACCCTGGAAATCGGCCGCAGCTCGATCCAGATGATGGTCGAAGTGTGGAGCGACGACCCGCTGTCCAGCGAATGGCGCAAGGTCACCGAGGCAGTGTTCGTGTTCGTCGCCATCGATGGCAGTGGTCGCACCCGCTCCGTACCTCGTCGCTGAGCCTGGCGAGCGGTAAACTCATTGCACGTCACCGGGTCCAACGGCCTGACAGACAATCAATGAGACGAACGCAATGGCTAACTTCACGGTCGAGACCGAGCGGCACGGCGAACTCAACTGCTGGCGCATCACCAGCGATCATGCCGAACTACTGATTGCCCAACAGGGCGCCCAGGTCCTGAGCTATCAGCGCCTGGGTGAGCCACCGCTGCTGTGGCTGAGCGACCAGGCCATCTTCCGCCAGGGCAAGTCGGTGCGTGCCGGCGCACCCGTGTGCTGGCCGTGGTTCGGTATCTTCGAGCGCAATCCCGATTCGGTCAAAGCCATGTTCAAGGGCGAGCAGCCGCCCGCCCACGGCCTGGTGCGTGGCCGTGACTGGCAGTTGTTGCGCGCCGAGGAACACGGCGACCACCTGCAGTTCGAGTTCGAATTGCCCGAAGCCCAGGGTGAGCTGCCGGGTTGGCCTCATGACGTCCAACTCAAGCTCCTGGTAGAACTGGACGACCAGCTGAAGCTCACCCTCACCAGCTACAACCTCGGCAATACCGATGTCACCCTGAGCCAGGCGCTGCACAGCTACTTCGCCGTGAGCGATGTGCGCCAGGTGCAAGTGGAAGGCGTTGACGGGTTGGCCTACATCGAAACACTGGCCAACTGGGAACAGCGCAAACAACAGGGCAGCCTGGGTTTCGCCGGCGAGACTGATCGCATCTACCTGAACGCGCCTGAGCGACTGGCGATTGTCGATCCGCACTGGAACCGGCGCATCACCCTTACCGCTGGCGGCTCCCGCACCGCGGTAATCTGGAATCCCTGGACCGACCGCGCCCGCGACCTGCCGGACATGGCCGACGATGGCTGGCAGCGCATGCTGTGCATCGAGACGGCGAATGTGATGGATGACGTGGTGGTGCTCAAGCCAGGGGCGACTCATGCGATGAGCGTGGCGATCGGTAGCGAAGCGCTCTGACCCGATAGTTTC
>NZ_JBOBDQ010000094.1:0-13930 GCF_050586565.1 Pseudomonas sp. WC1 | reverse complement strand
AGAACTCGACCTTGACCGCCTGCGAAGCCCGGGTCGCCTTGGCCCGCGCCGCCTCGACCGATTCGTCACGCGCCAGGCACACACCCATGCGCCGAGTACCATTGATCTCTGGCTTGCCGAACAGGCGGATGGCGGTATCCGGCTCGCTCAGCGCGGCGCCCAGGTTGGCGAAGCTGGTCTGCTGCGACTGGCCTTCAGGCAGGATCACCGCCGACGCCGACGGGCCGAACTGGCGCACCACCGGGATGGGCAGGCCGAGGATGGCCCGCGCGTGCAGGGCGAACTGCGACAAGTCCTGGGAAATCAGGGTCACAAGGCCCGTGTCGTGCGGGCGTGGCGACACTTCGCTGAACCACACCTGGTCGCCCTTGACGAACAGTTCCACACCGAACAGGCCACGGCCGCCCAGCGCGTCGGTGACCGCCTGGGCTACACGCTGCGACTCGGCCAACGCCTTCGGGCTCATGGCCTGGGGCTGCCAGGACTCCTGATAGTCGCCTTTTTCCTGTCGGTGGCCGACCGGCGCGAGGAAGGTCGTGCCACCGACATGGCGCACAGTGAGCAGGGTGATCTCGTATTCGAAGTCGATGAAGCCTTCGATGATCACCCGCCCCTTGCCGGCACGGCCGCCTTCCTGGGCATAGTCCCAGGCTTTCTGCAGGTCATCGGCGCTACGCAGCAGGCTCTGGCCCTTGCCGGACGAGCTCATCACCGGCTTGACCACGCACGGGTAGCCCAGGTCGGCCACCGCCTTGCTGTAATCCTCGAAGGTGTCGGCGAAATGGTACGGCGAGGTCGGCAGGTCCAGCTCTTCGGCAGCCAGGCGACGAATGCCTTCGCGGTTCATGGTCAGCTGGGTGGCGCGGGCGGTGGGGACGACGTTGAAGCCTTCGCTCTCGAGCTCGACCAGCGTGGCGGTGGCAATGGCTTCGATCTCGGGGACGATGTAATGCGGTTTTTCCGCCTCGATCACTGCGCGCAGGGCCACGCCATCGAGCATGTTGATCACATGGCTGCGGTGCGCGACCTGCATCGCCGGCGCATTGGCGTAGCGGTCCACGGCGATCACTTCGACGCCCAGGCGCTGCAGCTCGATCACCACTTCCTTGCCCAGCTCGCCGCAGCCGCACAGCAATACACGGGTCGCGGTGGGCGACAGTGGGGTTCCGATACGGGTCATTTCAGGTCCTCGAAGGCGTCCGGGGCCGCGCCACGCTGGCTGCCGCCCGCTGAAAAATGGACCGGTATTCTACATCAGGATGTGGCCACCGCGCGCCGTGCCCGCCAGGCCATGATCAACCACACCGCGGTGACCCCGGCGAACTTCGAGGCCATCGCCGTGCCGATCACTGCAGGCGTCAAGGCACCGATCATGCCGAAGAAGATGAAGGTGTCCACCGGGATGCTCAGCGCCGAGCTCAGCCACAGGCGGTCGCGCAGGGGGCGCCGGGTAACGCTGAACACCAGCCAGTCGATCAGTTCGGAGACGAAGAACGCGGTCGCGCTAGCCAGGGCGATGGCAGGCTCGGAGGTGATATAGGACAGCACCAGCGCCACCAGCATGGCCAACAACGCGCCATGGCCGTAGCGGGTCTGCACCATGTCGCGCAGGATGAACACCAACCCGCCCCAGGCGGACCAGATCACGTCCAGGTGCGGCGCACTGGAGAAGGCGAAGTTGATCAGCACCACGCTGCTGATGTAGGCGATGAGATAGAACATGATGGGTGTTCGGATTGGGCAAGCCGGACAGATTAGCGTTGCCCCCTTCGCGGGGCAAGCCCGCTCCCACAGCTGTTCGACAGGTGCTACAGACCGATGATCAACCCGGCCGCCAGCGCCCGCTCATGGCAGCGCTGCAACACCACGCGCCGCTCGGCATTGTCCATGCGCCCCCAACGAGTGATCTCGCTCACCGTACGCTGGCACCCGGTGCAGATATCCTGCTCGTCCAGCGCGCAGACATTGACACAGGGCGAGGCCACGGGCCGCTCGTCACTCATCGTCGCTCACCAGGTCACGGGCATAGCGCTGGGCATTGTGCACATAATGGGCGGCGCTGGCCTCGAGCATGCGTTTCTGCTGCTCGGTCAACTCGCGCACTACCTTGCCCGGCGACCCCATCACCAACGAGCCGTCGGGAATCTCCTTGCCCTCGGGGATCAGGGCGTTGGCGCCGATGATGCAGTGCTTGCCGATACGCGCCCCGTTGAGGATCACCGCATTGATGCCGACCAGGCTGTAGTCGCCGACCGAGCAGCCATGCAACATGGCGTTGTGGCCGATGGTCACGCCGCGACCGAGGGTCAGCGGCGAGCCCATGTCGGTGTGCATCACCGTGCCGTCCTGGACGTTGCTGTCCTCGCCGATGTCGATCAACTCGTTGTCGCCGCGCAGCACCGCGCCGAACCACACGCTGGCCCGGGCCTGCAGGCGCACCTTGCCGATCAGCGTGGCAGTGGGCGCGGCCCAGCTCTCGGGATGGGCTTCGACGCGCAGGTCGCCCAGGCGGTATTTCATGTGTCGCTCCTCACGGTTGAACGCCAGTGGCGGGGTGTGCCCCGCTCAGTTCTCGATGAAACGCTCGGGGGGCTGGTGCAAGCTGATGCCCGCATCGAACAGCAGGTTGACCAGTTCGACGATCATGATCGCCGAGAGCCCCCAGATCTTGTAGTCGCCGTAGCGGTAGCTGGGCACGTACCAGCTGCGGCCCTGGTAGTCGATGCGGTGGGTGTGCTCGCGGGGGTCCTGGCGGAAAAACGCCAGCGGCACACTGAACACGGCGGCGATTTCCGCGTCGTTGGCGCGGTACTCGACATAGTCCGGGATCAAACCGACGAACGGCGTCACCTTCAGGCCGTGCAGCGAGATCAGCGGGCTGAGCGGGCCGATGACCTCGACCAGCCCCGGCGGCAGGCCGATTTCCTCCTCGGCTTCGCGCAGGGCCGTGAACACCAGGTCTGGGTCCTCAGGGTCGCGCCGCCCGCCCGGGAAGGCGACTTCACCACCATGGGTGGACAAGCCCTTGGCGCGCAGGGTCAGCACCAGCTCCGGCTCCTCGCTGCGGGTAATGGGCAGCAACACCGCCGCTTCGGGGAAACGGCGGTCCGTCTCCGGTGATGCGGGGGTATGGTTGCTCATTCGGCGAAGAAGCTCGTCCAGCATTACGCACTCTCGTGTCCAAGGCCTGCCCTGCATGATGCACCAAAGCCGCGAGGCACCCAAGCCCCGCCCGCAGGCCGCTTGCGATAAGCGGGCCGGGCGCGCCAAGATAGCCCGACCCCACTGGAATGAATGAAAGCATGAAATTCTGCAGCGCGTGCGGCCAACCGGTCACCCAGCGGATCCCCGAAGGCGACAGCCGCCTGCGGTATGTCTGCGATCATTGCCAGACGATCCACTACCAGAACCCCAATATCGTCGCAGGGGTCTTGCCTACCTGGGGCTCCCAGGTACTGCTGTGCCGCCGGGCGATAGAACCGCGCCGAGGGTTCTGGACGCTGCCCGCCGGCTTCATGGAAAACGGCGAGACCCTCGATGCCGCCGCGCGTCGCGAAACCGTCGAGGAAGCGTGCGCGCGGGTCGGCGAAACCTGCCTGTACCAGTTGTTCGACCTGCCGCACATCAACCAGGTGCACGTGTTTTTCCGCGCCGAACTGGCCGACCTGGACTTTGCAGTGGGCATCGAGAGCCTTGAAGTACGCTTGTTCGAAGAGCACGAGATCCCCTGGCGCGAGCTGGCTTTCCGCACCGTCACACGCACACTAGAATGCTATTATCGCGACCGCGTCAGGCAGCACTATCCGATTGGCCATGAATACCTGCCGCCGATGAACGTCACGTCGTCCACCACCTAAGTTTTCAGGGATACGGTTTCATGCGCTGGCTGCTTGCCCTCTTCTGCCTCAGTGTCGCCTCGGTGTCGCAAGCCGCCTTCACCGAGACTATCATCCGCAAGACGCCGTCGGCCGCGCCGTCGCCGGTCCAACCCGCCACCACTGGCACCCAGCAAGAGCGGCTGATCGACAAGGTGCTGGTGATCAAGTCCGAGCGCCGCCTGCAACTGATCAGCCGTGGCGAGCCGCTCAAGACCTACCGCATCTCCCTGGGCAAGCAACCCAAGGGGGCCAAGGCCCGCGAAGGCGACAAGAAAACCCCGGAAGGCCTGTACTGGCTCGACTGGCGCAAGGTCAGCGACCGCTACAACCTGGCCATGCACATCTCCTACCCGAATATCACCGATGCCGCCAAGGCGCGCAGCGAAGGTGTTGCCGCTGGCAGCATGATCATGATCCACGGCACGCCGATCAACGAGGAGTACCCCGAGTGGTATTTCCATACCCTCGACTGGACCGAGGGCTGCATCGCCATGCGCAATGACGACATGCGCGAAGTATGGAGCATGGTCAAGGACGGCACGCTGATCGAAATCCGCCCCTGAGCGCTCACCGGTGGCACCAAAGGCCTGTCCTGCTCACGCGTGACAGGCCTTTCTTTTTTAGTGCCCGCCCCCTTTCGCCACACCACCGCTCCCTTTTCCTACAGTTAGGATCGGCTCATTCCCTGCGGCATAGTGGCGTTGAGCCACATAAATGCCATCACTGACATTCTTAGAATTCCCGCAGCTGATTTCACGATTTCGTACATCACTTGCGAGGTTTTCATGCAAAATCCTGTCTCCAAGACCAGACCCGACCCCCTGCGCTGGGCTGTCTTCCTTGCCCTGCTGGGCAGCACCCAGGTTCAGGCGCAAGGCGCCCTGACACCGACACCGGGCCCTGGCGGCACCCCGATCATCGACAACAGCCATGGCGTCCCGGTCATCGACATCGTCGCGCCCAATGCCAGCGGCCTGTCACACAACCAGTTCCTCGACTACAACGTCGGCAAGCCAGGCCTGGTGCTGAACAATGCCCTGCAGGCCGGGCAGTCGCAGCTGGCCGGCCAGTTGGGCGCCAACTCGCAATTCCAGGGCCACGCCGCCTCGACCATCCTCAACGAGGTAGTCGGCCAGAACGCCTCGCGGATCGAAGGGGCTCAGGAGATCTTCGGCCAGAAAGCCGATTACCTGCTCGCCAACCCCAACGGCATCACACTCAATGGCGGCAGCTTCATCAATACCACCCGCGCCGGCTTCCTGGTCGGCAAGGCGGACGTTCACGACGGGCAGATCAGACACCTCGACAGCCGTGACGCCAGCGGCACGCTGAATGTGCTGGGCCGCGGCCAGAGCAACGGCGCAGGCGCCCTGGACCTCATCGCGCCGCGTATCGACACCACTGGGCACCTGTTCGCCAAAGGGCAGCTGAACATGACCATCGGCCACAACCTTGTCGACGCCAGCAGTCGCGAGGTGCTCGAACAGCTCCCCGCCGCCACCTCCATCGATGCCAACCTGCTTGGCGCCATGCAGGCCGGGCGCATCCGCATCGTCAGCACCGCCGAAGGCGCCGGTGTGCAGGTCGGCGACAAGGAGCTGCGCGCAGATCGCGACTTGATCATCCACTCCGCGGGCGACCTTAAAGTACAGGGCAATGACAAACGCCAGGCCAGCCTCGTAAGCAAGACCGGCAAGCTGGACCTGAAAGCCGATGGCGACCTGCAGCTCACCCATGCTCATGGCAAGGCCAGGCAGATCGAGGTACACGCCGGTAAAAAACTGACCCTGGATACCGCCACCCGCGAAAAGGTGACGGACGATCCGGTCAACTGGTCGAAGCAATGGCTGTTCATCCCCACCGAAAGCCATAACGGCAAGACCACGCAAACCAGTCGCCAGCAACTGAGTAGCCGCCTGGTGGCCGAGGACAGCCTGAACCTGTCGGCCGGCAGCGACCTGCACCTGACGGCCGCGCACCTGGAAGCGGACAACGCCCTGCAACTGCGCAGCGGTGGAAAGATGACGATCGACGCTGGCGTGGACACTCTCGATATCGCCGAGCAGTCCACCCACAGGCGCTACCTGGACCGCACCGATATCGACAGCCAGGCACACACCGAGCAGGTCAAGGCCAGCACCCTCAAGGGCAGCACTCTCATCGCCAGCGCCGGGGCCGACATGCAGATCTCCGGCGCCCGCCTCGAGGCGCGCAAGCAGGTCGAACTCGACGCCAAAGGCGCTCTGCAGATTGAAAGCGCCGTGGAAAATGACCATGCCCGGCTCACCACGGGCAAGCGTGCGTTCGTGGCCAGCGCCGGCAAGGACGCGCCGGACTCGCAGCAGTACACGGCCAAGTTCGGCTACGAAAAACTGCAGAGCGACGAGCAGACCACTGCGACACGCCAGGTCGCCAGCAGCATCAGCGCGGACTCCGTCTCGCTGCGCAGTGATCGTAAACTGACGCTCAGTGCTTCGAACGTGCAGGCAAGGAAAGACCTCATGCTGGCCGCCAGCGAAGTCGAATTGGCGGCAGCCCACGACACCCAGGCCAGGCATACCCTCGATACCCGTACAGCTGCCGCGCTGAGTGTCACCGGCGGTTCCGACCGTGTAGGCCTTGGCATCGACGGCTATCATGGCCCGGCCGCCGTGCTCGAACGCGAAACCACGACTCGACGAAGCCATCTGTCAGCAAGCGGCGATCTGCACATCGACACCGCGCAACTCACCACCACCGCTGCTCAGCTGAATGCGGGACGCACCTTGAAAGTGGACGCCGAGCGCATCGACAACCGTGCGGCAGCCGACACCAAGGTCCGTGAAACCACGCTCACCAAATGGGACGGCGGCCTGAGCGTCGGCATCGACTACAAGTACCTCAGCGATCACGTCAAGCACTTGTTCACTGGCAAGAAAGCCGAAGACGAAGCGGCCTCACCAAACGCTGGCGCTCAACTCTCGCTCCAGCACACCTCGCGCGTGCACAAGGACACCAACAGCACCGCGCAGGTCACGAACTTCGACGGTGGCAACATCTCCATTCGGGCCGATCAGCTCATGGATGAAGGTAGCGCCTACAAAGCCAGGGCTGGGAGCCTGCGCATCGAGGCTGGAGAACACCAGATGCTGGCCGCCCGGGATCAGAGCAGCAGCGAAATACGCAACACCACGGGTGGCGGCAGCCTGCGTGTGAGCACCACCACCGGAACGGATGTCAACGCAAGGCTTGAAGGTCATGGCGACTCCCTGAGCCAGCTGAAAAAGACCACGACAGCCCGCGTCGGCAGTTTGCAGGGCAGCCAGGGGGTCCAGGCAGAACTCGAACGTAGTGGTCACTATGAGGGTGCCCGCTTCGACGGCGGCAACGGCGCGGTCAGCCTGCGCAGTGGCGGCGACCTGACACTCGCAGCAGCCCATGATCACAACACTGAACACACCACCACGCTGGACGCCGGATTGGCGGTCAAGGCCGGCACCGGCCTGCTAGGCCCCAACGGCGGCCTGGACGGTAATCTCAAGCGCCACAGCCTGGAAACGCAGCACAGCCAGGCGCGGGTCGCACAAATCGATGGCAAAGGTGCCGTGGAACTGACCAGTGGCGGTGATATGCGCCTTGAAGGCACGCGCATCGGCAGCCGTGCGGGCACCGGCGACATTACCCTGCACAGCGAAGGCAGGCTGAGCGTGACAGCCGCCAGCGATACCCGCCAGAGTCTGGGCAAGACCTGGGGCGGCAAGCTGAATGTCGACGGCAGCACTACCGGTGGTGGCTTGGGTGGCAAAGGCACCTTCGGCTGGGTCAATGAGCAGGCCAGCACAGCCATTGGTGCGCAGTTCGACAGCAAGGGCTCGGTGCAGATTACCAGCTTCGCCCATGACGATACCGCGCTGCAGGTACAAGGGCTGCAAGCCAACGCCAAACGGATAGGCCTGGACGCCCGCAATGGTGGCCTGCTGGTCGAGGCAGCCAGCAACACCGAGCGCCACGACAACCTCGACGTTACCATTGGTGGCGGCCTGAAGGTCAATGCCATGGACATTGGGGGCATCAACGCCCGGGTCAAGGTCGGCCTGGATAAACGCGACAACACCACCTGGCATGACAGCAAGCTGCGCGCCGACCTGATCGACTTGCGCAGCCAGGGCGATACCCGCATCGAAGGCGCACAGCTTGAGGCGCAGGCAATCGAAGGCAAGATCGACGGCAACCTGCGGGTGGCCAGCCGTCAGGACCAGGTCGACAGCGTAAAGCTAGAGGTCGACGCCAGTCTCGCCCAGAAGCAACCGGCAGCATCCGAGACTGAAACCCCGGCCTCGCTGGCGAGCGTTTTCGAGGGCGGCAACATCACGGAAATCGCCGGGGCGCTGTGGAACAAAGTCACCGCGAAATTTACCCCGTCGGTCAAGATGGAATACGCCAAGCGCGACAACGACACCGTCAGCCAGCAGACGCTCCTGTCCGGCACGCAGGGCATCGATCTGCAGGTAGCTGGCGACACCCGCCTGGTCGGCGCCACGCTGCAGGCGGCCGATGGCCAGGTCGAACTCGGTGGCGGCGCGGTCTCCCGCGACAACCTGAGCGGTCGGGACTACGCCAAGGATGTGAAGGTCGACGTCGATTTGTCCACGGCTGGCCTTGCCAGTACCGCCTATTCGTACCTCTCGAACCTGATCACCGGCAGCACCGACAAGGCTGACGACCACAAGGCGTACAGCAACACCGGTCACGACCGCACTAGCGAGTATGTCTCGCAGATAAAGGAGAGCCGCCAGCGCTGACGCTTGCCAGGCAGCGGCCTGTGGGTCGCTGCGCCTCCCACACGGATTCTGCGGGAGCGGGCACACCCGTTCCCACAGGGGCATCGGACCGAACCCCATGAACGCACCGATCTTTTCCTCCCATACTTTCCGCCCATCAAGCGCAGGCATACGCCACATCGCCACTGTCCTGCTGGCTTGCCTCATCATGACGCTATCGGCCAACGCCATCGCCACGGTCGACCCGGCCAGCCAGCAGTTGCGGGATCAGCAACAAGCCGTGCGGCAACTGGAACAGCAGCAGCGGCTCGAACGCTGGCAGCGCAGGCAACCTGCCAACGCCACTGAAGACAGCGATACTGCAATGCTCGACCCCGACCAGCACTGCTGGGCGATCAGTGGGGTACGCCTGGCCGGCAACCGCATGCTCGATACCCGGCAACTGCAGCCGATCGTGCGTGCGCTGTCGTCCACTTGCATGGGGGTCGCCGAAATTGACCAGCTACTCAAACAACTGACCCGGCACTACGTGCAAGCCGGATATCCCACCAGCCGCCCCTATGTGGCCCGCGCCCCTGAGCACGGCGCCCCGCTGGACATCGTCATCGTCGAAGGCTTCATCGAATCGATCGAACTGGCTGGCGCCGACCTGCCCCTGTCGCTGCAAGGCGCATTTCCGGACATGCTCGGCCTTCCCCTGCACCTGCCGGATCTCGAGCAAGGCCTGGACCAACTCAACCGGCTGCGTGCCTATGACCTGCAAATGGCCTTGCTGCCGGGCGAGATGCAAGGCGGCACCCGCGTCGTGCTCGAACCCCGGCGCGTCGCTTCACGCGCCCACCTGGACGCCCTGCTCGACAACCGCGGCGGGGAACTGACCGGCCGCCACCGCCTCAACCTGGGGCTTGGCCTGGACAGCCCGCTGGGCCTGAACGACGACCTGCGCCTGTCGCTAAGTTCGGTGGTGTTCGACGCGCCTGGCCAAAGCGAAGGCGTCAGCCTGTACTACAGCATTCCCCATGGCCGCTGGACCTTCACCCTGAATGCCAGCCAGATGCGCTACCGAGCGCCGATCCCAAACACCCGCTACGCCAGCAGTGGCCGCAGCGAGTTCTACGGCGTCGGCGCCGAGCGCGTGCTGTGGCGCAACCAGCAAGGCATGCTCAGCGCCAGCGCCCGGCTGGACCGCAAGCAATTGCTCAACCGCTTCGGCCCCGCCGTACTGGCGCTGCAGAGCCCGACCCTGGCCACCCTCGAAGCTGGCCTGAACCTGCTGTGGCTCGAAGGTGGACTGTGGAACGCTTATCTGGGCGTAAGCCAAGGGGTACGCTGGTTCGGCGCCGACCGACCGTTCGCCCACAAGCAGGCGCCACGTCCGGACTTCACCAAGTACCGTGCCAACTTGCTGCACCTGCGCCAGGGCCAGGCTCAATGGCCCTGGCGCTGGCAAAGCGAACTGGCCCTGCAATACAGCGCCCATGTGCTGCCCGCCGTCGAGCAACTGCAATTGAGCGATCACTCGGCCGTGCGCGGATTCCGCAAGCACAATGTCGCGGGCGCCAGCGCCGGGGCATGGCGCAACACCCTCAGCCAGCCGCTACCCCTGCCGGTACCGTTACGCCCGTCCTTCGGCGTGGACCTGGGCTGGGCCCGCTATGCGCGCACCAGCCCGTCGCAGCGCCTGGTCGGTGCCTCGGCAGGGGTCGAACTGAACCTGCCGCACAGCACGTTGCGCCTGGACTACCAACGCGCACTGCACGCCAGCGATCGCCCGCGCAAATCACTGGAGCAAGGCTTCTGGGTCGCGCAATGGTCCCTCGCGCTCTGACCGGCATGTGGGCTACCACCTGAGCCGGCGCTGCCCGACCGTGTCCTCGGGCCCCAGCCATTGCACGCCGCGCAGCACGGGCGTCAAACCGGCATCGGCCTGCAACACGAAATCGACCTGCGCTTGCCGGGCCGCCAGGTCGGCCTCCAGGCTCATCTGGTGCTGGCCCTGGCGAACCAGGCCAGCGCTCAACCGCCAGCCCTGACGGCAGTCCATCGCCAGCGAGCCCTGTCCCAGCACCAGCGACCAGGGCGCGCTCAAAGCCAGGTCGGCGACGGTGATGCTGCCTGCGGCGGCCCGACAATGTTGCCCCGAGCCTTGCAGCTTGATACTGCCCTGCCATTGCCCGGCCAGGCGATAGTCACCGCCGACGCTTGGCTGTGCGCCCAATGCCTGGAGGTCCGCCTGCCAACGCCACGGCCAACCACTCAGGCGGCCTTGCCAGCCCTGCTCCTGGAAGCCCAGGCGCACCTGCAGGTCGCGCTGCCATGGACGCCATGTCCATTGCACGGGTCCCACCGGTCCCAGCCGGGCAAACTGCCCTTGCCACAGGCTGCCGTTCACTCCCTCCGCCGGCAACCCGAACCCCGCCACCAGCCAGCGCGCCGGCAGTTCGAACACCAGGGTCAGACAGAACACCAAGCCTAGCCAAAGGTACGCCCGCCGCCTCATGGTCGAAGCCGCACGGTGAAACGCAGCCCCTCGGCATCTCGCTCCAGCCCCCATTGCAATGGCTGCGCGCCTTCATCGCGCAGGGCCTGCAACCAGCCCTGCAGGGCTTGGGCATCGGCCACCTTGCCGCGCATCAGCCAGCCTTCGTCCTCGGACTGCACCTCGACCAACTCGATGTGCCGGGCCTGGGCCGATGGGTGCAGCGCTTCAAGGGTCAGCGCAGGCTGGCGTGGCTGTGCCGCCAGCGAATCGGCCAGTGCCTGCCATTGCCGCTGTTCCTGCCACACGGCCATGCCCTCGCGCAGCGCCAGCAACACCAGCAACAGCGCGACGACACCCCAGGCCAGCGATAGCCGATGCTGTCGCATCCATTCACGGCTCATGCGGCGCTCCCCAGGTCGAACACCACGCGATGCGCTTCGTCTTCCACCTGGACCTGCACGCCGGCCGCCGTGGCCATCTCCTGCCAGGGCGCAGCTACGCCCTCACCGACCAACTCAAGGTGCCAACGCTGGCCATCGAAGCGCACTGCCCGCAGGTGCCAGCCGGGATGATCGTTCAACCACCCATGGACCTGCGCCTGCAACGCCTCGAGCTGGCGCAGACGCACCTGGCTTTCACGCGCCTCCTTTTGCAGATGCGCCAACACCCGCGCAGCCTGGCGAGGCGTCGGCTGGACGCCGGTAACGGCCTGCACCTGGGCGCGATAGAGCTGGGCCTGGCGCCATTGTTGCGCGCTCCACAGCCCGCCCCACGCCAACATCAGCGCCAGGCAGGCCATTGCCAGGCGCGCCTGCCCCTTTGCCAGGCGCAGGCCTTGGCGTGGCCGGCGGGCCTCGAACAAGCCGGGCAAGCCATCGAGCGGGGCCAGCACTTCGGGCCAGTCGCCGTCGATGCACTCGACCTCGCCAGGCAGCCAGGCAAGCGCGGGCGGCGTGCCAAGCCCCTGCGGCCAGGCCAGCCAGTGGGCCTGGCCCTTGTACAGGCTCATCGCTCCTCGTCGCCAGTGCCAAGCCACTTCTGCCGCACAGTCTGGCAGCAGCTGGAACTCAGCCCAGCAACGTTCCACGGTCAGCCCCCAGCTGGCGCACTGCCCCCGCCACGCGTTGAGCCTGCCCCGCGCCACCACCAGCAGACGCAACTGCCCTGCGTGGCGCCCGATACAGGCACACAGCACGTCATCGTCGCCTTGCAGCAAGCGGTCCTCGAGCAGCAAAGGCCATTCCTCGCGTTTCAGCCCAGGCGGAGCGGGCAGCAGGAAATGACTGCAATGTTCACCAGGGACAATCAGGGCAACCCGCGCCCCGAGCCCGGCCGGTGGCTCGCCCCGGCCTTGGCGCAACGGGCAGCCTTGGGTGACCAGCAGCCACTCCCAGACCTCGCCGGGGCGCAGCAGCAACCAGGGTTGTGCCGGCGCCCGCCGGCGCCATTCAAGCTTCATGCGCGCCCCCAAGGCAGAACGAAAGTACAGGTATAAGGTGCTCCATCACGCACTAGCTCCACGCGCACGCCCCTACCGGGGTGCGCCGGTTGATCGGAAGGCCAGGCCAGCCAACGGCCGGTCTGGTGGTAGAGAACATTCATCGCGCTGACCCGCTCCAGCCGTTCGCGTAGCACCCAAACCGGGGCCGCGGCGGCGTACAGGTCGGCCGAGGTTTCCAGCAGCAGCCGTTGTTCACGCGGCTCGAAGCGCAGGCGCTGGCGCTGCAGGCGCGATCCCCCTTCGGCCTGCGGCCAGGCGGCGGCGGCCACCCACAGCAGTTGCTGACGGTCGGGCTGCCAGTCGAGCCAGCGCGCCGCCAACGGCAAACGCTGCTCGTACAGGCGGCGCAGCACCGGGCTGTCGAAACGCCGCTCCAGGGCCAGGCAAAAATCCACTACGCCGGTTTCGCTCACCTGTTCATCGAGCCGCTCGCGCACCTTCAGCCAGCCGTTGACCAGCGCCGACAGCATCACCCCGAGCAAGGCCGTGAGGGCCAGGGCCACCAGCAGTTCGATCAGGGTCATGCCCGCCTGGCGCCGTTTCATGGCCGCTCCAGGAACACAGTGAACTGCCCCAGCGGCAGGCGCTGGTCACGATCGGCATGCAATAGCAGTTCGCCACGGCGCAGGTCGCGCACACCTGTGCGGCGCAGTTGCAACTGCCAATGACAGGCCTGCCCGCCCTCCACCAGCACACCGTAGTCCTGGTTGGTCACCGGCCAATACTGCTCGACCACGAAGCGTGCCTGCAGCTCACGGGCGCACAGCAGGCCCAGGCGATGCTGCTGCACGGTGTCCTGCACCGCCAGGCGCTGGCGCAGGACCTGGCTGGTGATCACCGCCAGGACGGCGGCGATGCCCACGGCCACGCTCACCTCCAACAGGGTGAAGCCGCGTTGCCGGCGCTTCATGGCATCGCGCTCACGCGCAATTGCCCGCCGCGGTCCCAGTCCCAGCGCTGACCGCCCTCGGCCCAGCGCCAGCGCACAGTGCCCGGACGTGACCAGCCATCGGGGGTAAACAGCAGCGCTGGCGCCTGGCTGACGGGCCAGTCCGGGCGCAGGCCTTTGGGCCAATCGCCGAGCGCCACGGTTTCCACCTGCCAGTGCTCGCCTTGCCGACGGACGAACTCGGGGCGTTGACCGTTCCAGCGCAGCCCGCGCAACTGCCCGGCATGGCGCGCCAGGTCGGCCTGGGCCACGGTGGCGGCGGCCAGGCGATCGAGCGCCTGGTCGATGCTGCTTCTGCCGCTGTCGAGCCAGGCCACGGCCAGGCTGGTCATCAAGGCGGCAATGGCAAGCACCACCAGC
>NZ_JBOBDQ010000093.1:0-14696 GCF_050586565.1 Pseudomonas sp. WC1 | reverse complement strand
GCGCTTGACGGGCATCCATGCCCGTCACCTCCCTCCGCAAGACCTCCGTTCGGCCTCCTGAAGTCGCAATTTGTGTCGCCTGAACTATCGCGCACTTAGAAGCAAAAACAGAGCAAGAGCAAGAGCAAGAGCAAGAGCAAGAATTGAAGGCTGTAGTGTGGTGAAGATATGTAATTGTAGTGGCCAGCAGCCCTATCGTCGAATTAATTAATGACAGGGCTGCTGTATATTGAATATCAAGGTGAAATAGGATCGCTCGCCGGAAAAGTCTCATCCAACGCGTTATCGACATTACTCTCTTTCGGCTGACTCACCTCCCCACATTTGCAATCCCCCATGCGACAAGGCTCACCATTACGGTGCCCCGTCGCACACGCTTCGCAGCAGTACGCCTTGCCATCCTGGACCACGGCATTGGCATCCACGGTGCAGGAACAGTGGTTGCAGGAACAACGTTGCTCGTTCATCAGCGTTCTCTCCGCTCGTCTTCAGGGGTGACCTCGTCGGTCCATGGCTCGCCGTCCAACGGCGCCGAGCGGGCCAGTTCGGCCTCGTCCAGGCCGATGCCGCCACCGATCTCGTGCGCCTCGACATGACGCAGGGTCTGGTCCGCCGGGCCGCCTGCCGTACCCGGCTCATGCGGATCGCGCGCACCGGTCTCGTCCAGCAGCGTGTCAGGGCTCAGGTCGTCGAGGGTGACATTGTCCTCGTGCAGGCTGTCACTCAGCGCCTCGCCACCGGTCATGCCACTTTCGGCAACGCGTCTGGGTGGATACTCCTCTTCCACCTCCCGCGCCGGTCGTTCGTCGCCAATCCGGCCCTGGCGCTCATCGCGGCGCTCGCTGAAATCCAGTTCATGGACACTGCCCATGCGGTCTTGCGTGTCGTCGATCTCGACTGCCGGTTTAGGGTCTCTGGGAATGGGCATGATCGCTCTCCGATTTGTGGGCTCATTCGGTCGACTCCCCCTGCCAGTCAATGATTCAGAGTTTCTGCAGGCAGCACCTGCCCACGCTTTTTTTGAACTCCGCCCAGCCCCCTCGCCTCCCAACCTAGAGACCCCGCGAACCGTTTCGGAGCCCGCCATGGCCAAGCCCCTGCTGGAGTACCAGCGCAAGCGCGACTTCAACGCCACGCCCGAGCCTGCCGGCAAGCGCGGCCGCACGGGCAAGGCCCATGCCTTGCAGTTCTGCATCCAGAAACACGACGCCAGCCACCTGCACTACGACTTTCGCCTGGAACTCGATGGCACCTTGAAAAGCTGGGCCATTCCCAAGGGCCCCTCGCTCGACCCCAAGGTCCGCCGCCTGGCGGTGCATGTGGAGGATCACCCGCTGGACTACGCCGACTTCGAAGGCAATATCCCCGAAGGCCACTACGGTGCCGGTGACGTGATCGTCTGGGATCGCGGTATCTGGGAGCCCGAGGGCGATCCACGCCAGGCCTACGCCAAGGGCAAGCTGCGTTTTCGCCTGCAGGGCGAGAAACTGTCGGGCGTCTGGAACCTGTTCCGCACCCACCTTGCCGGCAAGAAGGAGCAGTGGATGCTGGTCAAGTCCCACGATGGCCAGGCCCGCAGCGAAACCGACTACAGCATTGTCGAAGCCTTGCCGGACAGTGTGCTGAGCGACCGTACACTGCTGCCGCGCCAGCCGGCGAAAACAGCCACTGCCAACAAACGCAAGGCCAACCCCGTCGCCCTGCCGGACAAGCTCCAGCCGCAACTCGCCACCCTGGTCGATTCGCCGCCCAGCGGTGACTGGCACTACGAGGTCAAGTTCGACGGCTACCGCATCCTCGCCCGCATCGAAGGCGAGGATGTGCGCCTGTTCACCCGCAATGGCCACGACTGGAGTGCGAAGATGCCGCGTCAGGTCGAGGCCTTGAAAGCGCTGGGGCTTGATTCGGCCTGGCTCGATGGCGAGATGGTGGTGGTCGACGAACAGGGTGTGGCCGACTTCCAGGCTTTGCAGAACGCCTTCGACAGCGAGCACGACGAACGCATCACCTATTACCTGTTCGACCTGCCGTACCTGGGTGGCGAGGACCTTCGCCCGCTACCCCTGCAGGCGCGACGTGCCACCCTGGCCCGACTGCTGGAAAACACGCCCTCGGACCTCCTCAAGTTCTCCGCCGACTTCACCGAGCCTATCGACTCGCTGCTCGACAGCGCCTGCCGCCTCAAGCTCGAAGGCTTGATCGGCAAGCGCGCCGACAGCCCCTACGTGGGCCGGCGCAGCAGTGATTGGGTCAAGCTCAAGTGCAAGCAGCGCCAGGAGTTCGTGATCGTCGGCTACACCGACCCCAAAGGCAGCCGCAACGGCTTCGGCGCCCTGCTGCTGGCCCTGCACGACACCGACAGCGGCCAGCTGCGCTTTGCCGGCAAGGTCGGCACCGGTTTCAGCGCCACCACGCTGGAAAGCCTGCATGCGCGCCTCAAGCCGCTGGAAGTCGACAAGCCGGCCTTGCCCAAGCCGCCCCGCGGCGCCGACACCCGTGGCGTGCACTGGCTCAAGCCGCAACTGCTGGCCGAAGTCGCCTACGCCCAGATGACACGCGAAGGCATCGTGCGCCACTCGGTGTTCCACGGCTTGCGCGACGACAAGCCCGCCACCGCCATCGACCTGGAGCGAGCCATGCCCGCCAAGCGCGCCGCGCAGCCACCCGCCCAGGCCCTCGGCAGCCTGCGCCTGACCCACCCCGACCGCGTGGTCGACGCCAGCACCGGCACCACCAAGCGCCAGGTCGCCGAGTACTACGCCCAGGTCGCCGACTGGCTGCTGCCGCAGCTCAAAGACCGCCCCGTGGCGCTGGTGCGCGCACCGGACGGACTGGGTGGCGAACTGTTCTTCCAGAAGAATGCCGGCCAGCTGCACATCCCGGCGGTGCGCAGCTACAGCAAGGCGCAGGCCGGCCAGGCGGCGATGGTGCTCAACCGCGCCGACAGCCTGCTGGGCGCGGTGCAGATGAACATGCTCGAACTGCACACCTGGAATGCCACCGACAAGGATTTCGACAAGCCCGACCGCTTCGTCCTCGACCTCGACCCCGATCCGGCACTGCCCTGGAAAGCCATGCTCGAAGCGACCCAACTGACCCTCACCCTGCTCGATGAGCTGGGCCTGAAGGTGTTCCTCAAGACCAGCGGTGGCAAAGGCATGCACCTGGTGGTGCCACTGACCCGCCGCGCCGGTTGGGACGAAGTGAAGGGCTTCAGCCATGCCCTCGTCGAGCATATGGCGGGCCTGTTCCCGGAGCGGCTCAGCGCCGTCTCCGGGCCGCGCAACCGGGTCGGGCGGATCTTCATCGACTACCTGCGCAACGGCAGGGGCGCCACCACGGTCGCGGCGTATTCGCTGCGTGCCCGCGAAGGCCTGCCGGTGTCGGTGCCGATCTGGCGCGAAGAGCTGATCCAGCTCAAGGGCGCCAACCAGTGGCACATCGCCAATCTGCAGACGCGGCTGGCCGAGGTGGACGATCCATGGGCGGACATGGCCAAGACCCGGCAGTCCATCACCGTGCGCATGCGCAAACAGCTGGGCATCGACTGAGGCCAAAGGGGGAACGTATTCATGAGCATCGTCCAGGACTTTGACCTGACCAACCTCGACCGCCTGCTGCGCCGCTTCGGCGCCCGCCCGCAGGCCATCGACCTCGACACCTTGCTGCCGGAGCTGCTGCAGGCCATGCAGGCCGACCACCTCGACCTGTTGCCCCTGCCCGGCCAGGGCCAGACCCTCAAGCGCTGGCAGACGCTCGCGCGGGTCGCCGGTTGCGACCTGACCCTGGCCAAGCTCTATGAAGGCCATACCGATGCCTTGGCGATCCTGGCCGAATGCGGTGCCGCCCACCACGCCCAGGACGGGATCTGGGGCGTGTGGGCCGCAGAGCCGCCGGATGCCCGTGCCCGTATCGTCGAGCGGCACGACGGGCAGGTACGTCTGCAAGGGCGCAAGGCCTGGTGCTCGGGCGCGCTGCAGATCGACCGGGCACTGATTACTGCATGGGAGAATGACCAGCCGCAGCTGGTGGCCATCGAGTTGTCGCACCCCAGCCAGCGCATCCAGGCCGACCAGTGGCAGGCGGTGGGCATGGCCACCACCACCAGCGTCAGCATCGAATTCGACGACACGCCCGGGCTGGCCATCGGCCTGCCCGGCCAGTACCTGGCACGTCCTGGTTTCTGGCATGGCGGCGCCGGCATCGCCGCGTGCTGGTACGGCGCGGCCGAGGCCTTGGCCGACTACCTGCGCGAGCATTGCCGCATGCCTCGGCCCGATCCGCACGCCGATGCCCATCTGGGAGCGGTGGATGCCGCCTTGTACGGCGCCCGCGCCGCGCTTCGCGAATGCGCCGCCTGGATCGACCAGCAGCCCCATGCCGACGCCAGCTTCGAAGTGCGCCGCGCCCGCGCCCAGGTCGAACAGGCCGTCGAGCAGGTGATCCGCCATGTCGGCAGGGCGCTGGGTGCCACACCCTTCTGTCGCAGCAGTCATTTCGCCCGGCTCAGCGCCGACCTGCCGGTCTACCTGCGCCAGAGCCATGCCGAACGCGACTTGGCCGAACTGGGCAAGCAAGTGACCGGCATGCCGGCGGGAGCCTGGCAGCTATGAGCGAGAACCGTATCCAGGCGGCTGCCGGCACCCCTTGGCGCGACTGGCAGCAATCCGCGCACCTGGCCCGCGCCAAGTGGCTCAAGCCCGAACAGGTCTGTCCCCCCGGCCGGCGCCTGGTGTTGCTGGCCCCCCACCCGGACGATGAAATCCTCATGGCCGGCGGACTGCTGGCCGGTTTCCACGGGCGCGAGCAGGACCTGGTGCTGATTTCCGCCACCAACGGCGAAGGCAGCCATCCCCATTCCGCCCACTGGACCGAGCACCGTCTGCGCCACCAGCGCCCCCAGGAAAGCCGGCACGCCCTGCAACAGCTGGATCTGGACCTCAACCGCCTGGACTGGCGGCGCCTGAACCTCAAGGACGGCGCCCTGCCCCGCGATGAAGCATTCCTGGCCAACTACCTGGAGCAACTGCTCGAACCGGATGACCTGCTGCTGACCACCTGGCGCGGTGACGGCCACTGCGACCACGAGGCGGCCGGCCGCGCTGCTGCCCAGGCGGCCGAGGCACGCCGGGTACAATTGGCCGAGGTCCCGGTGTGGGCCTGGCATTGGGCCACGCCCGATGACCCGCGCCTGCCCTGGCCCCAGGCCCATCGGGTACAGCTCGACGACACCCGCCTGGCGCGCAAACGCCAGGCCTTGGCCGCCCACGCCAGCCAGTTGCAGCCAGACGGGGAGCATCCTCCGGTGCTGCCCGTCACCCTGCAGGCCTGCCTGTTGCAGCCTTTCGAACTGGTCTTCCTGTAATGGAGTCGCCATGAGCCTCGACGCGCAGTATTTCGCCGACCTGTATGCCGGCAGCGATGATCCCTGGGCCTTTCGCACCCGCTGGTACGAACGCCGCAAGCGCGACCTGGCGATGGCCAGCCTGCCCAGCCAGTGCTACGGCCGGGTGTTCGAGCCGGCCTGCGCCAACGGCGAGCTGAGCGTGCTGCTGGCCGAGCGCTGCGCCAGCCTGCTGTGCCAGGACATCGACGCCACTGCCGTCAGGCTGGCCCGGCAACGCCTGGCGGGGGTCGACCATGCCCGCGTCGAGCAGGGTCACCTGCCGGGCGATTGGCCGGGCGGGCAGTTCGACCTGATCGTGCTCAGCGAGATCGGCTACTACCTCGACCCCAGCGACTGGTTGCAGGTGATCGAACAGTCCGTGGCCTGCCTGGCTGGCGACGGCGGATTGCTGGCTTGCCACTGGCGCCATCCGATTGCCGGCTGTCCCCAGGACGGCGGCCAAGTGCATGCCCTGCTGGCCAGGCACCTGCCGCTGTATCCGCTGTTACGCCATGAGGAGGCGGACTTCCTGCTTGAGTACTGGTCGTGCCAGCCCCGGGTGGTCGACCTGGACGAGACTTGCCCATGATCGCGGTGATCATTCCCGCCCATAACGAGGCCCGGCGCCTTGGACACTGCCTGAAGGCCGTGCGGGTGGCAGCTGCGCGGGCCGAAGCCGCGGGCCTGGAGGTTGAGGTGCTGGTGGTGCTCGATCGCTGTACCGATGCCAGCGCGCGCATCGCCAGGCACCATGGCGTGCACACGCTGGCGCTGGAGGCCGGCAATGTCGGCATCGCCCGGCGCCTGGGGGCGGCGTGGATGATCGAGCGCGGCGCCCAGTGGCTGGCATTCACCGACGCCGACAGCCGCGTGCCTGGCCACTGGCTGCTTTCACAACTGCAATGGCATGCCGACGCGGTGTGCGGCACGGTACATATCGAGCGCTGGCAACCCTGGCAGGGTGCCGCCTTGCGTCAGCTGTACCACAGCCGCTACCAGGCAATGGAAGGCCACCGGCATATCCACGGCGCCAACCTTGGGGTATGCGCCAAGGCCTATGCCAAGGTCGGCGGTTTCCAGCCGCTGCCGGCCCACGAGGATGTGCAACTGGTGCTGGCACTGGAAGCCATCGGCGCGCAGATCGTCTGGACCGCCAGGCACAGCGTGGCCACCAGCAGCCGCAGGGACAGCCGGGCGCGGCAGGGATTCGGCGATTACCTCAGCGGATTGGAAGGCCAGATCCTGTAGAACGGCGCTCGGATCACGACGCCTTGCGTGGACGCTTGGCCGCAGGCTTTTTCGCCTTGCTCTTGCCTCCCAGGCTGCGCTTGAGCAGCTCGGTAAGGTCGATGATGTCCGCGCCCTTCTCCGCCGTGACACCCTCGCCTTTCTCCACTGTCTCGATCTTGCCCTTGCTGGCCTTCTCCTCGACCAGGTCGAGGATGGTCTGGCGGAACGCATCGTGGTAGTCATCAGGCTTCCATGGCCCGCTCATGTCCTCGACCAGGCGCTTGGCCATGTCCAGCTCGCGCTTGTCGACCTTGCTGTCGGTCACGCTCTTGTCCAGCTCCAGTGTCTCCAGGCCCCGCACTTCCTCCGGCCAGCGCAGAGTGATCATCACCAGCGCTTCATCAAGCGGGCGCAGCAGCGCAAGGTGCTGGCGGGTATGCAACACCACCGTGGCCAAGGCCACCTTGCCGGTGCTGGCCAGGGTCTCGCGCAGCAAGGCGTAGACCTTGCCGCCCCGACGGTCCGGGCTCAGGTAATACGGCGTGTCGAACTGTTGCAGGGGGATTTCCCCGGCTTCGACGAACGAGAAGATATCGATGGTCTGGGTCGCCTCTGGCCGGGCCTTGCGGATTTCCTCCTCGCTGATCACCACGTAGCGGCCCTTCTCGTACTCCACGCCCTTGACGATGTTTTCCTTGTCGATTTCCTTGCCGGTGACCTTGTTCACCCGCTTGTAGCCGACTGGTTCCATGCTGCGCTTGTCCAGCCAGTCGAAATCCACCCGCTCGCTGCGCACCGCGGTGTTGAGGGACACCGGGATGTGCACCAGACCGAAACTGATCGCGCCTTTCCAGATCGCCCTGGCCATGGTTGGCTCCTAAGTGTTCGGGGTCAGGCCGGGCTGGCTGTAACGCAACGCACCGCAGCGTTCGCAGCAGTGGCATTGCAGCCCGGCGACTTCATGGAACAACAGGCTGCGCCATTGGCAGCCACGCAGCAGGCAGACGAGTTTCATCAGCCACCTCCTTGGCCCACATCGACGGGGCGCTTACAAGGACTGACTGCGCGGCGCGCGGAAGGTTTATTCGGCTTCGCCCTACGGCAGCGGATTGCCCCCGGTGACGCCGAAAATCTCGCCGGTGATGTAGCTCGACTCCTGGCTGGCCAGCAGCACGTACAACGGCGCGCACTCGGCGGGCTGGCCCGGGCGTTTCATCGGCGTGTGCCCGCCGAAGTCGGGGATCTTCTCCGGTGGCTGCCCGCCACTGGGCTGCAGCACGGTCCAGATCGGCCCGGGGGCCACCGCGTTGACCCGGATGCCGCGCTCGATCACCTGCTTGGCCAGGGCCTTGGTGAAGGCGACGATGGCGGCCTTGGTGGTGGCATAGTCGAGCAGCGTGGCCGATGGCTGGTAGGACTGGATCGACGCGGTGTTGATGATGGTCGCCCCGGCCGGCATCAGCGGCACGGCGGCCTGACACAGCCAGAACAGCGCGTAGACGTTGGTCTTCAGCGTATGGTCGAACTGCTCGTGGGTGATCTGCCCGATATCCTTGCGTGCTTCCTGCTTGCCGGCGACATTCACCAGGATGTCGAGCCCGCCGAGCCGTTCGTGGGCCTGATCGACCAGCTGGCTGCAGAAGCGCGGATCCTTCAGGTCACCGGGCAACGCCACGGCCTTGCGCCCCTCGGCCTCGATAAGCTGCACCACTTCGCGGGCGTCGCGCTCCTCGGTCGGCAAATAATTGAGGGCGATGTCGGCGCCCTCCCGGGCGAAAGCAATGGCCACGGCCCGGCCGATACCCGAATCGGCGCCGGTGATCAGGGCGCGCCGGCCGGCCAGGCGGCCAAAGCCCTTGTAGGTGGTTTCGCCGTGGTCGGGCTTGGGTTGCATGTGCGCATCCAGGCCTGGGGCCGGTTGATGCTGGGCGGGGAATGGCGGATGCGGATACTGGGTCAGGGGGTTCTGCAGGGTGAACTGGTTCTGGGGCTTGCGGGGCATCGGCTGGACTCCTTCGGGTAATGGCTGCGTAAGGTCTGGCGCGGGGCAAGCCGCATACAGGTCCTGTTCGTCACGTGGAAGCGGTCTGGCACCGCACGAGGACCACACAAGTTTCGAGGCAACCGGCTGATGGATGGTTTGCTCAAGCTGGGCCCATCGCCGACAGGTGGTCGTCCATCACCTGCCTGACCACGCTGCGCATTGCCAAACCCTCATCCAGGCCTTGCTCGCGGGCCAACCCATAGGCTTGGCGCTGGCGATCGGCACTGCTGCCGTCGCGCAGGATGCGCCGGGCGTGCAGGAAAGAACGCTCGGCATCGGCAGTGTCGGCCGGGCATTGCGTCTGTAACTGCGTCAGCCAGACTTCGGCATTCACCGGCTGCTGGTCGTGAACACCAATGAAGGTGGCAAGACGGCCATGACGCATGGCGCGCCAGTAGTTCTCCTGGGTGATCCAGCGCATTTCCCGGCTGGCGGCGCCAGCGTGCCGCCCCAGCGCGTGCTCGACGAGATGGCGAAACAGGCCGGCGATGGCCAAGGCATCCTCCAGCCGCGGACAGCCGTCGCAGATGCGCAATTCGACGGTCGGAAAACGCCGCGAGGGTCTGATCGCCCACCAGAAGTCGCCGTCCTCGGCCAACGTGCCGCTGCGTTGCAACAGCGCGCGATAACGCTCGTAGGCGCTCCAGTCCGGCAGCGGTTCCGGCAGGCCCATGTGCGGCCACTCTCCGCACACCACGCGGCGGTAGCTCATGTAGCCGGTGTCCTGGCCGCACCAGTAGGGAGATGAGGTGCTGAGCGACAACAGCAAGGGCAGCCAGTACAGGACCCGGTTGATCACCTGCATGCGATCCAGGCCCGGTGGCACCCCGACATGCACGTGCAGGCCGTTCAACAAGCTGCGCCGGGCCACCCGCCGGTAGTCGTCGAACAACTGGCGAAAGTGCGGCGTTGCGCGTGGATGCTGGCGCAACCACTGGGCGCTGGGGTGGCTTGCCGCACAGTACAGACCAGCCCCCTCGGCGGCCAGCGCCTGGCTCAGGCGCTGGCGTTGCTCGGTAACGAAGGTGCGGGCCTGGTGCAGCGTCTCGAACACCGGCGAGGCCAACTCGATCTGGCTGCGGAACATCTCTTCGGCGAAACACGGCCCCAGCACCTCACGGCACAGACGGATCAGTGCCGTCGACGGCGAGGACAGCACCCGGCCACTGTCCAGCGCCACCAGCAGGTACTCCTCCTCGATGCCGAACGTGCAGGGCCGCCCCATGCGTTCATCCGCCGCGGCGGGTGACGGTCAGGGCCACGGCGGCAATGCGCTCGACCTGTTCATAGCCGGGCTCGAGCAACTGCTCGCCGAACACGTCCGGATCCAGCTCCCGGTAGTGCCAGCTCAAGTCAGGGCCGGCCAGGCGCAGGCGGACCGCTTCGAGCAACGCATCGCGCCCTTCGACGATCGCCACCCCGGTGTACAGCAGCAATGTGCCGCCCGGTGTCAGGCGCTCACAGGCCTGTTCGACGATACGCAGCGACAGGTCGGCGCCGAGCGCCCCGCCGCCGTGGCGGTAGACGCGCTGGCTGGCATCGAGCATATAAGGCGGGTTGGCGACGATCAGGTCGAAGGTGCCGGTGATGCCCGTGAGCAGGTCGCTGGGCTCGACCGACACATTGGCCAGCCCGGCCAGGGCGGCGTTGACGGCGGTGTAGCGCAGCGCCAGCGGATTGATGTCCAGCGCGCTGACCTGCGCATGGCGTGCGGCCCGGGCAATCAGCAACGCGCCGATGCCGCTGCCGCAGCCAATATCGACGGCGTGCTGCACGCGCCGGGGGCTGTCCCGCAGGTGATCCTCGATCAACTGGGCGAAGCGGTAGCTGTCCGGCCCGAAGAACACCGCGTCGCTGCTCTCCGTCGGCCAGGCCGAATGCACCAGCAACAGGTCATCCAGGCTCGACCAACGCACCCGGCTGCGCCACAGCTCGCCGTGCGCCTCCAGCACGCCGGCCGTGCCCAGTTGCTCCAGTTCGTCAGCGCTGATCAACGAAGCCGCGAACGGCCGGCTCCAACCAAATACGTCTCGAAGCGTACGCGCACGTTGGGCCTGAGGTCGGGCGTTGACCCGCGCCTGGGTCGCCGGGGTGACGCAGGTGAAACGGTAGCCGTCGGCACGCAGCCTGCAGCCCAGTCGCAACAGGGCCTCGTCGGCACGAATCTGGTTCTGGTCGAGTTGCATCACCGCGGCCCTCCCTGGTACAGCCCGGTGGCAGCGATGTAGTCGCGTGTGGCACGCAGGCCCGCAGGTTCGGCGTGCCGGTTACCGGCCATGGCCTCGATCAGCGTGGCGATCTCCGAGGACTGGGCCCGGCCGGGCGCCTCCGCCTGCAGGGCCAATGCCTGTTCCCACTGCCCTGGCGGCACCCGACGACGCCCGACCCCTTGCCAGCTACCGGCGATCCAGTCATGCCACAGCTGTTTCTCGTAGGCGCTGAACACGCCGAACATTGCCGCGCCGGGGCCGTCGATCAGTGACCAGAAGCGGCTCTGCATCGGGTCGCTGTCACGCTTGATCCACCCCTGGGCTTGCAGGGCCTCCAGAAACCCGGCCATCGCCCCCGGCTCGGCAAGCCACTGGTTGATGGTGCGCCCTTGCAGGCGGCAGCGATCGGAGTGCATGAACTGGCCGAACACGCGCTTGCGCTCCAGCGCGGCGAGCAGTTCGCCCTGCAGGTCGAAGCTGGCGATCAGCGAAGGTGTGTCGAGACCCAGGTCGTTGAGCCGGTAGCCGTGCCTGACACGCGCATAGAAATCTTCATCGCCCGCTGGAGCCAACATCCGCAGGCTCTCCAGCGAACGCCGGGCATGGCCGCTGGCGGCATTGTCGATGGTCACATGCAACTGGAAGTAATGGGCGTCGATACCCAGTTCGGCCAGCTCATGAGTGGTGATCAGCAGGTGCAGCGGTGGCTGCTCATATCCCAGGTTGTAGCCGATCACCTCGGGCAGGAAGCGCTCGCAGTGCTGGCCGAGGGCCAATTGCACGGCGCCCTGCACGAAGCGCGAGGGCTCCAGTGGCAGCCCTTGCAGGCACCCCAGGCGGCTGAGCAGGCGCTGGTAGATCAGCACATGGTTGCAGCGTGGGTCACCGTCACCCAGTTCTTCGAGAAAGGTGCGGATCAACCCGTGGTAACGAGGGTCGCGCCAGTGCCGCAGGGTACCGTGCAGCCAGGCGCCGTCGACCGCCTTGGTCGGCGCGACCTGCTGCAGGAACCACAAGGCCTGGGCGCGGGTGGCGAAGTAGCGCCGGGGCGCTCCTTCACGCCGCTGCCGCAGGTAATGCGCATGGTCGTGGGCGACCTGGGCGGCATGGTTTTCGGCCCATTGGGGCAACAGGTTCGGCTCTTCCGGCAGGTCGTCTTCCCGGTCACGAACACGGCGCAGTTGTGTTTCCAGCCAGTGCTCGGCAGTGGCATCGCGTCCCGCCAGCAACGCCTGGTAGCGATGCGCCACATCATCAGTCATGTCGTGCCTGGCTTGCGAACACACGCCTTCACGGATCATCGCCACCATGCCGGTCACCTCGCGCTATGGATTCTGGGGCTTGGTTTCGGGAGACGGGTTGCTGGTCGGGGAATCGGGTTGCTGCATCTGCAGCGAGGGCTTGCTCGGGTCGGCGTCTTTCGCCGGATGGTCATTGTCGCGGTCGAAGCAGCCAGCCAGCAGGCTCAGGCTACCCAACAGGCAGATCAGAGGTGCGATACGCATGGGAACCTCCTGGTGGGGTGTGCGCGGTGCCAGGCGAACCCGGCACCGCGTGCCCTCACTTACGAGCGGCCGCCCTTGTGGTCGGACTCGCTCTGGCGATTGCCGCCGCCGGAGCTCTGCCCGCCCTTGCGACCGGCTTCGGACGCTTTTTCGCGGTCATTGGCGAAATTGCCTGGGTTCTTCGTTCCACCCTGGCTGCCGGTCTTGTTGGCGTCCTGCTTGTTGGTGTCCTGGCGACCGGTCATGTTGCTGTCTTTGTTGGCCATGGTTGCAAAAACCTCGTGTGGCTAAGGGTTGCACGGCGAGGTGCCGTACATGGATTGGGAGTACGGCGATAAAGAGGGATTCGGATTATTCCGAGCGGATCGGACCGGTGGCGCTAAACAAGCGGCGACGGTGTATTTGGGGCGCAAGCGGATCCCCGGTGGGCAGACTTTGCGTTGACCCCCGGCAGATATCTGGCATACTTCGCCAACCTACCGGTCGGTAGGTTTATATTTTGCTTTCACGGATCCTCGCTCATGCCCGCTTTACATTTGCGCTTCGCCGCCTCCCTCGCCCTGATCGGCGCCCTTGGCCCGTCTGCCATCGACATGTACCTGGCCAGCCTGCCGGAAATGGCCCGCGACTTCGCCACCGGCTATACCCAGGTTCAGCTGACGCTGACCGTGTTCCTGTTGGCCATGGGCGCCGGGCAACTGCTGTTCGGGCCACTGGTGGATGCCTTGGGTCGGCGTCGCCCGCTGCTTGCCGGCCTGCTGGTGTTCTGCATCGCCTCCCTGGCCGCGGCGGCCGCGCCGTCGCTGGACGCGCTGCTGGTGGCGCGCCTGGTGCAGGGCCTGGCCAGCGCGCTGACGCTGGTGGTGATCATGAGCATGGTCCGCGACAGCGCCGATGGCGCACGGGCGGCGCAGATCTTCGCCCTGCTGATGACCATCGAGGGTCTGGCGCCGATCCTCGCCCCGGCCCTGGGCGGAGTGATCGACGCGGCCTATGGCTGGCGGGCAATCATGCTGGTGCTGGCCGGCCTCGGCCTGCTGACCCTGGTCAATTCGGCCATGACGCTCGATGAAACCCTGCCGCCGGCGCATCGGGTGCGCCTGGCACCGGCGACGGTATGGCGTACTTATGGCCGCATCGCCGCCGACGGCGCTTTCCTGCGCCCGGCCCTGGCCCTGTCGGCGGTGTTCTTCTTCCTGTTCGCCTACATCGCCGGCTCGGCCTATGTGTACCAGCAGCACTTCGGCCTCTCCAGCACGCACTTCGGCCTGCTGTTCGGCGGCTGCGGCGTTGCCATCCTGCTCGGCGCGGCGCTGTCCGGCTATTGCGTCAGCCGGCACGGCGTGGCCCAGGTGGCCTGGTGGGGGGCGCTGTGCATGGGGGCCGGCGCAGCACTGGCGGTGATTGCCGGCCTGTCTGGCGCAGGCCTGCCGCTGCTGCTGGCGGGCGTGGTGCTGGCGCTGTTCGGCCTGGGGGTTTGCGAGGCCACCTTGATGGCCCTGGCGATGTCATCGCAGCAGCGCGATGTCGGCTCGACGGCGGCCCTGCTCGGCGCGCTGCAACTGGTGATCTCGTCCAGCGCCACGCCCCTGGCCGGGCACCTGGCCACCCTGGGCCCGCTGGCCTGGGCCTGGTTACTGGCGGCGGCGGCCGTGGTCATCGTCGGTTTGACCCGCGCCGCCGTGGCAAAGACAATCAGCGCCTCGCCCTGCTGCGTCAACCCGGAGTGACCGCCTTGAAAGCCCTGACCCCTTCCGCCGCGCGCATCTGCGAGCATGCCGTGGAGCATTTCGCCGAGCACGGCTACGACGGCTCGTCGCTGAACGAGATCGCCGCCCTGGCAGGCATGCGCAAGGCCTCGCTGTACGCCCACTTCGCCAACAAGGACGCGTTATTCGTGTGCGCCTTCGAACGGGCCCTGGCCGACGAAACCGCCTACGTCGAGGCGGGCTTCGGCCATGAAGCGGCAGGCCGCGAGGCACCGGGGCACTGGCACCCGCTGCACCTGGCCGAGCGCTACACAGCCTCGGCCAACCTGCGCTTCGTGCTGCGCAGCGCGTTTCTGCCGCCGGCACCGATCCGCTCGACTGTCACCACCGGCTTCGAGGCGTACCTGGAGCGGATCCGCCTGGGCTTCTGCCAGGCCCTGCGCGAGCGCCACGCCTGGGCCCGCAGCGATGGCAACAAGCTGGAGCTGTACGGCGATGCGTACCTGGGAATCATCGACAGCCTGCATGTAGAGCTGCTGTACGCGCCCCCGGCGGTTTATGCGCGGCGGGCAGCGTCGTTGCTGAAAATTCTCGATGATTCGCTGCAATTGG
>NZ_JBOBDQ010000092.1:0-15103 GCF_050586565.1 Pseudomonas sp. WC1 | reverse complement strand
TGGCAGTGCCAGCGGTACCTTCACCATTACCGCCAAGGACGATCCGTACCTCGGTGGCCAGCCGAACATCGTCAACAAGATCGAGTCGGTCGCTGGTGGCGACAACTTCGAGAAACTGACCCTGGGCAGCAACACCGTCACCACCAGCGTTACCGACGAGCCGAGCGGCCAGGGCGACCTGACCACCGTCGGCATCAGCGGCGACACCTCGGTGACCGAAGGCGACACCGCCCACTACAACCTGACCCTGAGCAACCCGTCGAAGTCCGAGGTGACCATCACCCTGACCTACAGCGGCACCGCCACCGACGGCCAGGACTTCACCGGTGTGGTCACCGTGAAGATCCCGGCCGGCAGCAGCGGCACCACCTTCGACATCAAGACCATCGACGACAAGCTGGTCGAGGGCTCGGAGAACTTCACAGTCAAGATCAGCGGTGCCACGGGCGGCGGCTTCGAGAACCTGCAGGTCGACGCCGGCAAGTCCAGCGTCACCACCACCATCATCGACAACGACCATGCGCCGGTGTCGACCGGCGGCGCGGTGACCGGCAGCGAAGACACCGACTACGTGTTCAAGTGGGGCGACTTCAACGTCAGCGACGCCGATGGCAACACTGGTCTTTCGGTGACCATCAGCAAGCTGCCGGACCTGGGCGGCCTGAAGTTCTTCAACGGCACCTCGTGGGTCGATGTCTCGCTCAACCAGAATATCAGCCAGGCTGACATCGCCGCCGGCAAGCTCAAGTTCGTGCCGCTGGCCAACCAGTCGGGCGTCGACGGTTATGGCGGCAGCGGCGTGGGCAACAAGCAGGCCGACTACGCGCAGATCAAGTACAAGCCCAATGACGGCACCAACGCCGGCGGCGAAGTGACCATGAAGGTCGATATCGCGCCTGTGGCCGATAAGCCTGACCTGAACATCGGCAACAACAACGTCAACTCCATCGGCCTGCTCAAGGAAACCTGGAACAGCCTCTCCGGCCTTGGCAGCAATGGCAACGGCATCACCGGCGACGCGCTGAAGAACGTCTTCGCCAATGCCGGCAACGCCAGCAAGAGCGAGACCGTCACCGGTGTCGACACCGTTGCCAGCGTGACTGCGGGCAGCGGCTCGAAGACTTCCGGCCTGATCTACCTGGAAGCCGGCAAGACCTACGCGTTCAGCGGCACCGCCGATGACAGCCTGCAGATCGTAGTGGGCGGCAAGAACGTCGCCAGCGGCACCTGGGGCTCGGCCAGCGGCGCCATCTCCGGCAGCTTCACCCCGACCACCAGCGGCTACTACACCCTGGAGATCTACAACGCCAACCAGGCCGGCCCCGGCAGCCTGGACGTCAACATCAAGGTGGGCAACGGCGCGGTCACCGACCTCAACAGCTCGAACATCCCGATGTACCCGAGCGTCAAGGACCTTAACAATGCCGGCGTCACCGTTGGCGACCTGCACGGCAGCAACAACCAGGGCTACTACGACGGTTACAAGCTCAACGAAGGCAGCGAGAACGGCGCCCCGGTCAAGCTGGTGGGCATCAGCACCAACCTCACCGACACCGACGGCTCCGAGTCCCTGAGCGTCAAGCTCAGCGGCATCCCGGCAGGCTCGGTGCTGGCCGATAATGCCGGCCATACCTTCACCGTCGGCAAGGACGCGGTGGACGTTACCGGCTGGAACCTGGGCAGCCTGACCATCAAGCCGCCGGCCTACTACCAGGGCCAGTTTGACGTGAAGGTCAGCTCGACCTCCACCGAGAGCGTCGGCGGCAGCACGGCAACCAGCGAAGGCACCATCAAAGTTACCGTCTACCCGCAGGCCTACACCACCAGCAACCTGTCCTCGGACAGCGACAACATCACCGGCACCGACGGCAACGATGTAGTGGTTGCCGACGTCACCGGCCTGCACGTGGTGCCGGGCCAGGACTACAACCTCGCCTTCATCGTCGACACCTCGGGCAGCATGGGTTCGTCCGGCGTGGACGCGGCGAAGAAATCCCTGGAGTCGGTGTTCAAGACCCTGACCGCCAGCGTCAAGGGCGACCAGTCGGGTACCGTGAACATCCTCCTGGTGGACTTCGCCACCCAGGTCAAGAGCAGCGTTTCGGTGACCCTGAACGATGCCGGCCTGCAACAGTTGCTCAATGCCCTGAACAACCTGCGGGCAGACGGCGGTACCAACTACGAGGACGCCTTCAAGACCACCGCCAACTGGTTCCAGAACCTCAAGGATGGTGGCAATACCGGCAGCAACCAGACGTTCTTCATCACCGATGGCAAGCCGACCTACTACCAGACCAACGAGAACTCCAACCCGACCCTGGGCACCTCGGGCATCACCCTGGACACCTTCCTGGCTTCGATCAACTACAAGCCGGGCATGGCGTACAACGGCTACATCGACAGCAGCAACACCAACTACGTCAGCATCGACAACGCCGGTAACCTGCAAGTGCAGTACTACCGCAACGGTTGGAAATACGGCGTATCGGGCGAGCTGCACGCGGAAGGTAACGGCACCTACGAGCTGTCTTCGCGTGGTGGCTACGGCAACTACACAGACAACGCGGCCCTGAACAACTCGATGGACAGCTTCAAGCTCCTGTCAGGCTTGTCCACCGTCGAGGCCATCGGCCTCAACAACGGCGTCAACACCAACGACCTGAAACCGTACGACACCGACGGCAAGCCGCAGACCAACATCGACCCGAGCAAGCTGGCCGAGGCCATCCTCGGCCATACCGAAGTTACCCAACCGGGCAACGACACGGTCAATGGTGGCGACGGCAACGACATCATCTTCGGCGACCTGATGGTCTTCGACGGTGTTGCCGGTACCGGTGTCGAGGCGATCCGCGGCTATGTCGCCGACAAGCTGGGCGTAGACGCGGGCAGCGTGGACGCACGGGCGATGCACAAGTACATCACCGAGCACTACACCGAGTTCGACGTCTCACGCAGCAACGACGGCGCCGACACCCTGCTTGGCGGCAACGGCAACGACATCATCTTCGGCCAGGGTGGCAACGACTACATCGACGGCGGCAAGGGCAACGACATCCTGCTCGGCGGCACCGGCAACGACACCCTGCTCGGCGGTGAAGGCAACGACATCCTGTTTGGCGGTGCCGGCAATGACATCCTCATCGGCGGCAAGGGCGATGACATCATGACCGGTGGCAGTGGTGCCGACACCTTCGTGTGGAAGGCCGGCGACCTGGGCAATGACGTGATCAAGGACTTCAAGGCGAGCGAAGGCGACCGCCTCGACCTGAGCGACCTGCTCCAGGGCGAGAAGGCCAGCACCATCGACAACTTCCTGAAGATCACCACGGTCAATGGCGAGTCGACCCTGCAAGTCAGCACCGAAGGCAAGCTCAACGCCGCCGGCGGCCTGGCCAACGCCGATGTGAGCATCAAGCTCGAAGGGGTCAACTGGTCCAACACCACGATCAACTCGTTGATCAGCGGTGGCGACCCGACCATCAAGATCGACAACTCCAACAGCTGATCCCCACCCCCGCGGCAGCCGGCAACGGCCGCCGCGTCGGGGGCGGGCTTTCCCCGCCAACGCTTCACGCGCATACTCGTGCACCGGGCCTACACGCCCGGTGAACTTTGCCTATGCTGCTGACTACCAACAAGGAATCATCGTGACGAGGGACGCCGCCATGTTCTACGTGCAACGCGACGCTGACGGCCGTTTGCTGCGAGTGGAAGCCGCCGGGTTTGATGGATTTACGGACATGGTCCCCGCCGACAGTGCCGAGATCCAGGAATGGTTCGCCGACGATGTCGTTGAGAACAGCCTCAAGCAGCTCAAGCAGAGCGATCTGGACATGATCCGGGTACTGGAAGACCTGATCGAGGTGCTGACTGCCAAAGGCGTGTTCAGCATCACCGACCTGCCGCCCGGCGCCCAGGCCAAATTGCTCAACCGCTCCACCGCGCGCAAGGCGCTGGGTAGCCTGAACAACCTGATCGAGGAAGATGAGGAAGGCGGGCTGATCTGATCATGCTGGCGGCGCATCGCGGTGCGAATTGCCCCGCGATAACGCCGAGCCAGCTTAACGCCAGGGCGCCGGCCCACCCACCAGTTGCCCCTGGATACCCTGCACGCCCATCTCCCGCAGCACCTTCAACTCCCCTTCGGTCTCCACCCGCTCGGCGATCAGCGGCAGGTCGATGCTGTGCGCAGCCCGCTGGATGGCTTCGATGAACAGGCGCTTGTGCCGTTCCTGGTCGATGTTGCGGATGTAGCCACCATCGATCTTCAGGTAGGCCAGACCCAGGTGGGCCAGGTTGCCGATCATGCTGAAGCGCCCGCCGAAGCGTTGCAGTGCCAGGCTGAAGCCCAGGGTGCGCAGGCGCCGGGTGAGTTGCTCGAGCACTGACTGCTCGGGCAGCTGCTCCTCGCCGATCTCGAAGGTCAGTCGCTGCCCCAGCGCGACGTGCTGTCCCAACAGCTCATAGACGCGCTGCAACGCCTTGGGGTCGGCCAGGGTGGCGGCCGACAGGTTCAGCGCCAGCGCTTCGCCATGCCCTTGCAGATGCTTGAGCACCTTCTCCAGCACCAGCAGGTCCAGCCGCGCCATCCAGCCGAAGCGCTCCAGCCAGGGGAGGAAGCGGCCGGCCGCCAGGGCTTCGCCCTCCTCATCGTGCAGGCGCGAGATGACCTTGTAGTGCAGCACCCGCTCCGGCGCCTTGGCGTCCACGACCGGTTGGAAGAACAGTTCGAACTGGCCCTTGCCCAGCGCCTGGTCCAGGCGCGTGTGCCAGGCATGGTGACTGTCGGCGGCCTGGCCCGCGGCTCCCTGCTCCAGACATACCCAGCCCGGCGTGGGTTGGCTCTCGGCGCGGGCCAGGGCCTCGTCGGCGAGCTTGAGCAGCGCTTGCGGCGCATCGCCGGGGCTGTAGGGGGCAAGGCCGATGCAGGCCACCGGGTCGACATCGCTGGCACCGGTCTCGTGCAGGCTCTGCAAGGTAGCCTCCAGGGCCTGGGCCAGCTGGATCGCCTCGTCATGGACCATGCCCGGCGCCAGCACCGCGAACTCGCCGCCACGGCTGCGGGTGATCAGGTCGTTGGTCTCCGGGTAGTTCGCACAGGTACGGCGCAGTTGCTCACCCACCGCCTGCAGCAACTGGTCGGTGCGTTGGCCACCCAGGCGGGCATTGAGCCCGGCCAGGTCCTGGACCCGCAGCAGCAGCAGGTAGCCGGTACGGGCCTCCTCCAGGTTGCTTACCCGGGCATTGAGCTGCATTTCGAAGTAACGTCGATTGGCAAGGCCGGTGAGGCTGTCCTGGTACGACTCCGCCCGCAGCTTCTCGCTGCGCTCGGCCTGCTCGGTGAACAGTGCCTTGAGCTTCTCGACCATCTGGTTCATCGCCTGCACCACTCGGCGCAGCTCGGGGGTGCGTGGCAGCTCGGGCAGACTGAGGAACTCACGACGGGCGATAGCGTGGGACTGCGCCACCATGTAGTCGAGCGGGCGCAACTGACGGCGCAGCAGCAGTGCCCCGAGCACCGCGCTCACCGCGCCGCACAGCAGCAGCCAGCCAAGGCTGCCCAGGGCGCTCTGCCAGAGTTTGCCCAGGGCAAACATCGGGTGGCTGATCACCTCGACCCGCGCCGCCTGCTGCCAGCCGCGGCTGACGAGGGCATCACCACCGGCCGGCTCCAGGCCGATGAGCTGGATGAACCAGCCCGGCACACCGCCGGCGTCAGGCTCGGCGTGGCGCTCGACCAACACGGCGTTGGAGTCCAGGTCGATGACCTTGATACTCGAGTAGTAGCCACTGTCGAAAATCGAGCTGACCATCAGCTCGACCATCGCTGGGTCGTCGATGTTCGGCGTCAGCGACAACGCCAGCGCGGTCGCGGCGTCCTGGGCATGGGAACGCAGCTGGTTGACGTACTGGCTGCGCGAGCTCTCCAGGCTGACCATGAAGCTGCCACTGAAGGCGATCACCAGGAACAGGCAAATGGCTAGCAGCAATTGTTTGAACAGTGACATCTGTGCTCCTTCAGTAAACCGGTTCGGCCGGGAACCCTTCGGCCTGCATTTTCTTCAGCAGATCCTGCCAACGCGACAGGCGCTTGGTGTCGCCGACCTTCTTGTTGCCGCCCGCGCCGGTCAGCCACAGGCCTTCACCGTTGAAGGCATACACCGGCAGCAGGTCGGTACGCTGGCTGGCCGGCTTGATCGCGTCCATCAGGCTGTCCAGCACCAGCGGCTGGGCCTGTGGGCTTGAATAATAGGTCAGGACCATGTGCGCACGGTTCTGGCGCAAGGCCTTTACGTAGGTGATGCGTAGCTTTTCCGCCGGAATGCCCATGCGCCGCAGGCTGAAGTACTTGGCGATGGCATAATCCTCGCAGTCGCCCGCACCCTTTATCAGCGATTGTACCGGCGTGGCCCAGTAATCGACCTCGTGCCACAGGTCGATGTCTTCGACATAGCGCAGCTGCTTGTTGAAGAACAGGTTGACCACCTGCAGCTGCTCCAGTTCGCTGCCCTGCTTCTGTGTCACCATCAGGTTCTGCCAGGCATCGATACGCCCTTGGCCCGCGCCCATCGGGCCGTAGAGCGCCTGAGCGCGGCGACTGATCTGCGAGAAGTCCCAATCCGCCTGGGACACGCCCAGCCACAGACAGCCGAGCAGCACGGCAAGGCCGAGCCGGCGTGCGGTCGCATTGAGAGGCCAAGGTATCGCCACTGCGGACACCCGTTCAGATCAGTCGAAAGCAGCGATGGTGCGGGCTGGAGACGCAAAAGACAATGGCACCGTGCGATCATGCTGCCAACTGTCGGCAAACCCGCTTCGTACAAGGGCTGGCGACCTTGGCTATCTTCCCAATGCCGGCAACTTGCTTCACGATAGCCGCGTTTTGACTCTGCGCCACGGCGCATCGCTTGATCAATCCGTTTGACAAGCGCCCCCTTCCCTCACTAGGGTTATTGGATCCAATTTTCATGTTGCCGAGGCGAACCCCGCGTGGCTGAGAAACCCAAACTCCTGAGCACCGTACTGGGTAGCGAACAAGTACCACCGCACCTGGCCCGGGGTGTTATCGAAGAGCGCCTGCGCAGTGCCATCCTTGATGGCCGCCTGCCCCCGGGCACCGCCGTGCGCCAGCAAGAGCTGGCGACTTTGTTCGGTGTCAGTCGCATGCCTGTGCGCGAGGCGCTGCGCCAACTCGAAGCCCAGTCGCTGCTGCAGGTGGTGATGCACAAAGGCGCCGTGGTAGCGCCATTGATCGGTGAAGACGCCGTCGACACGTACGCCCTGCGTGTACTGCTCGAGACCGAGGCGTTGCGCCAGTCGATCCCCTTGCTCGATGCCGGCGACATCGCCCAGGCCAGGGCTTACATCCGTCAACTGGAGACCGAGACTCGTCATGCCGAAATCGGCCGGCTCAATCGCCTGTTCCACATGGCCCTCTACAGCAAGGCGCAGAACCAGAAACTGCTGCGCATGATCGAGATCGAGCTGAACGAAGAGGAACGCTTCCTACGTTTCCATCTGTCCTCGATGGGCCTGGGCAAACTCACCCAGGATGACCACATTGCCCTTGTCGATGCCGCCAACGACAGACTGGTGGACGAGGCCGTGAAGCTCCTGGAAGAACACCTCAACCATGCCGCGCGCACCATCAGGAAGTACCTCGACAGGCAATCGGCCAACTGATCCTGCCCAACCGCGCAGCCGCCCCTGGCGACCACCCGCTGCGTCGACACGATCCGCCACAAGGAACGGCAGTGCACGTGCAGACTCGACAGGACACCATGCCCGACCAGCCGCCCAGGATTCGCCTGATCTGCCTGGCAAACACACGGCAGCAACTTGCCCAGTACCGCACCTGGGCAACGACCCTGAGCGACCCCATCGAGCTGGTCGCGGTCGATGTCCCCTCCATTGCCGACTTCGAACAATCTCTGCCCATTTCCGGGCGCCTGACCCAGGCCCTGGTAGAGCAGCTCCAGCCCTACCTTATGCAGCCACATGCCGTGTTTGCCCAAGGCCTGGGCGCGCACATCGCCTTGGCCCTGATCCAGCAAGTGCAAGGTGCTTGTCCGGGCCTGACTCGTCACTTGTTTGTTTCAAGCTGTGACAGCCCACAATTCAGCACCACTTACCTGCCCCTGCATATCCCCATGACCGTGCTCTATCCGCCGGGCTCGCTGGCGGCGATGCTCGGCTGGCACAGCCTGGTACGCAGGGAGCTGGAGCTGATTGAGCTACCGGTGCAAGCGGTCGATACTTCGCTGCTGAACCAGCGCCTGGTGCGCATCTTCAACGCCCACCTCGGGTTGCTGAGCTTCTAATTCTCCTCTTGCCATCCGTGCGCTGATCAAGGCTTTTCCGCTGCCTGGTCAGTGCCTGGCCATGGCAGTGCCAGCATTTTGGGCACACTCTACCCCCCGCAGCGGCCGCTGATCATCAGACGTGGACCTGGCCGTTTGCCTCTTCATTCACCTGCAGAAGGAACCTGGCACCGGGGCAAGGACCGCAAGCGATCAGCCGCCCCTCAATAGTCCCTCTCTCCATCTCCGTTCATTCGTGCTCCGAGTGAGGCATTCACTCTGTGTCTATTTTTCTGATCGTTAATTATCGGAAGGAGCACGTATTGCCAAAATAAAACTTACTCAATGTTTTATTCAGGTACTTATATTTCAAGAAAAGTCCGAACATAAAATAATCAAAAAAACAATTGCGACCAACTTTGAAGTTGTTCTAACTTTTATATCGCCAGCCAAGGGCGGCCAGGCGTCACCGTGGACACCTCGCCAAACACGCCCTGCTGGCCTCTGCCTGTTGTTCGAATTCGAGTTTTCACTCGAGGCCTTCATTCGCCCGGCATTTAGTTGCCTTGCAACTTCCAGAGCATAACGTCCCTGCATATCACCTCTAAACGGATCTCATCATGAGCACATTGAAGCGCACACTTTCCGACAAGAAACATGAACTTTCCCTGCACCCGCTATTTTCCGAAATCGATTCTCTGGAGACGCTGCGTGGGTTCATGGAAACCCACGTGTTTGCCGTCTGGGACTTCATGTCGCTGACCAAGCGCCTGCAGCAGGAGCTGACCTGCGTCAGCCTGCCCTGGCTGCCACCAAGGGACCCGGCTGCGGCGCGCCTGATCAACGAGATCGTCCTGGGCGAGGAATCGGACGATCGCCTCGATCATGGTCACTACAGCCACTTCGAGCTGTACCTGGATGCCATGCGCGAAGTCGGTGCCAGCACCCAGGCCATCGAGCGCTTCGTCAGCCTGCAGCAACAAGGCGTCGCGGCATTCGACGCGCTGCAACGCTGCGGCGCCAGTGAAGCCGCGCAGCGATTCGTTCGCGACACCCTCAAAGTGGCCATCGAGGCACCGGCCCACCAAGTTGCCGCCGCCTTCCTGCATGGGCGGGAAAGCGTCATTCCAGCGATGTTCCAACAAATTCTCGACGAGTGGGGCATCGGTACCGAGCAGGCGCCGACCTTCCGCTACTACCTGCAACGTCACATCGAAGTCGACTCCGAGGACCACGGCCCCGCCGCCGAGCAATTGCTGGCACGCCTGGTCGATCATGATCCGCTGCGCCAGGAAGACGTCTACGTGGCCGCCATCGCCGCGGTGGACAGCCGCATGGCCCTGTGGGACCGCCTGCGTACATCGCTGAAAGCGGCTGTTGCCGAGGTCACCCCATGAATGCCCTCGAGTATCGCTCCTTTGCCGAGGCCTGGGAGGCCAGGGCGACCATTCGCACCCGGCCCCGGCGCCTGGTGGAGGATGACCAGCGCCTGATCTACCCCCTGAGCCGCCAGCCCCTGGTGCTCGGCGCGACGTTCCAGCGCGAGTGCCCGCAGCTGCGCGACTTCGTGCTGGTACAGAGCCTCTACAAGTTCATCAATGACGTGGTGATCTTCGAGACCGAGATCGTCGACCGCACCGCCCGGCGCATCGCCAAGGACCGCTTTGCCGTGCGCTTCCCGTTCGCCTGCCGCTACGACGCGATGACCGTGGTGGTGGACGAGGACTATCACGCCCTGGTGGCGATGGACTTCCTGCAGCAGACCATCGCCCTGACCGGGATCGAGCCGATCGCCCTGCCCCAGGAAATCGAACTCAGCCGCGCCATTCCAGCCGCGCTGGAACAGGTACCCGAGGCCCTGCGTGACGCCTTGGAGCTGATCTGCGTGGGCATCGCCGAGAACACCCTGACCGACGATGTCGCGGCCTTTGCCCGCGACGACTCGGTCAAGCCCTCGGTGAAGGGCCTGATGGCCGATCACCTGCTGGACGAAGGTCGTCACTCGAGCTTCTGGGCGCGCCTGACGCGCATCTACTGGCATACCGCGCCCGAGGCGGATCGCCAGATGATCGCCAAGGTACTGCCGTTGTTCCTGCGCCAGTACCTGACCAACGACATCCAGCAGGCTTTCGACTGTGCCCTGATCGACGCCTTGCCGGTGACCGACACGGTGCGCCAGGCCCTGCGCGAGGAAGTGCTGGGCCTGGCCTACCCGATCAACTGCCAGCATCCGCTGCTGGGCAACATCCTGCGTTTCTTCCGCAGCAGCTCGATGCTCGAGTCGCCCTGCGTACAGGACGCCCTGCGCGACTATCTGCCCTGAGGACCTAGACATGAGACGCCTCGACATACTTCTGGTGGGCATCAGCCCGCCCCTGGAGGAGTTCGCCCGCATGCTCGCCGAGCACGGACATGGCTCGGCCAGGGCCGATAGCGCCCAGGCCTTGCCCCGGCAGCTGTCGGCCCATCCCGACCTGGTGGTGGAGGATGGCAGCCTGGCACTGAGCAGCAGTGATTGGCAGCCCCTGGGTGGCACGCCGCTGCTCAGGCTGCGCCTGGGTGCGAGCTGCGCCGACACCCTGCCGCAACTGGAGGCCCTGTGCTGGTGCGGCAGTGCCAGCGCCCAGCGCCTGATCCATCGCGTGCCGATACACACGCCGCGCTCCGGTAATGGCCAACAGCTGCGTGAGGACACCTTGCAAGCCCTGTGCGAGCAACTGGCACTGCAGGTCACCCGCTTCGCCCGCAACCCATTGCATTTGCAGGAAACGCCTGCGGTGAACCCGGGAGATCAGGAGCGCGAACACAGCCTGGACTGGCTGGACACTTTGGCTTACCGACATCCGTTCAACCGCACGCTACGCGCCGATTTGCTGGAGAAGGCCGAAACAGACCTGATCGGCGACCTGGAACACTGTCTGCGTGTGTACGCAGAGTGTCATGCCGTGAACCACGACGGCCTGCGTTGCACTTATGAGCAGCTGCATGCCCGCACCGCCGTCATCCAGCAGGCCTTGTTGCCGCTGTTGCCCAACGCCGGGGAACAGCCGCCTGTGGTCGCCGTGTGCATGGGCAAGTCACCCGAGCTCTACGCCAGCCTGTTGGCGGTGCTGGGCTGCGCCGCCATCTACCTGCCACTGGATCCGGCCACGCCGGCCGAGCGCCGCCAGCTGATCCTCGACGACGCTGGCGCCTGCGTTCTGCTGCACGACGGTCAGGCGCCTGTGGATATCCCTGATGTTGATGTGCGCAACCTTCCTTTTCCGCAGGACTTGCCGCTGCCCAGCCTGGCGTTGCGCCAGGCTGCCGCCGACCAGGCCTGCGTGGCGATCTACACCTCCGGCACCACCGGCCAACCCAAAGGCGTGTTGCTCACCCAGGGCAACCTGGCGCACTTCATGGCCTGGTATCGCGAGCATGTGGGCTTGGACCGTCACAGCCGGGTACTGCAGTTCTCCACCATCGGCTTCGACGCCTCGCTGCTGGATATCCTGCCGACGTTCGCCTGTGGCGCGGAACTGGTCTTGCCCAGTGAGGACCAGCGTCGCGATCCGCAGCGGCTGGTACAACTTATCCACAGAGAGGAGGTGAGCCACGCGTTCCTGCCACCGGCGCTGCTGAGTATCCTTCCCCGTGATCTGCACCTGGGCCTGCGTCACCTGGTGACCGGTGGCGACGTCTGCGAACCGGAAGTCATCGCTCGATTGGCCGGGCAATGCCACATGCACAACATCTACGGGCCGACCGAAACCACCGTGCTGGCCACAACCCGGGTGTTCGCTGCAGGCGACGACAACCGCAACCTGGGGCTGCCGATTGCCAACACCCAGGTGCTGATACTCGACCAGCACCTGCAGCCGGTTTGTGAGCAGACCCCCGGTGAGCTGTACATCGCCGGGCCAGGTGTCGGCCTGGGTTACCTGAACAACTCCGAACTGAGCGCCGAACGTTTCGTCGAGCTGAGCTTGCCCGCAGGCCGCACACTGCGCGCCTACCGTACGGGGGACATCGGCAAATGGACCGAACAAGGTATAGAGCTGTGCGGCCGGCGAGACAACCAGGTGAAGATCCGTGGCTTCCGGGTCGAACCCGAAGAAATCGAGCACTGCCTGCGCGATAGCCAGCTGTTCGCCCAGGTGGCGGTGGTGATCGACGCCCAGCGGCGGGTCCTGGCCTTCCTTGCCCACCCGCAACGGGCCGATGCCGAAGCCTTGCTGCGCGAGCATGCCGAGCGACACCTGCCCGACTACATGCGCCCGACGTTCTATCAGGTACTGCAGCAGATGCCCTATACCGCCAACGGCAAGGTGGATCGCCGGGTGTTGTCGTTGCGTCCACTGACCTTGCCAACCAGCCAGCGCATCGAACCACGGACCGCGACCGAGGAGCGCCTGCGTCGCCTGTGGAGCACGCTGCTGGAGCTCCCACAAAGCGAAATTTCCGCCGACGACAGCTTCTTCAATCTCGGCGGTCACTCCATCCTGCTGTCGCGCTTGCTGCTGGAGGTCAGGGAGCACTTCGGCCAGGGGGTGGCCATCAACCGCTTCATCGAACAGCCGACCTTGCAGCGCCTGGGCGCGCTGCTCGATGGCGATCACGAGGCGTTGCAAACCTCCCTGGTACGCCTGGAGCAGGACGCCAACCGCGAACTGGGCCTGCAGGTGCAACCGTTGGAGCGCCTGGGCGATGTGCACAAGGTGATCGTCACCGGGGCCAACAGCTTCCTTGGCGTGCATCTGGTCGAGGCCCTGCTGGAGTGGGGCGCGAGTGAAGTCGCTTGCCTGGTACGCAGCGCCGCAGGGTTATCCGCCGATGAGCGTTTCTCCCAGGCCCTGCGGGACAACCACGTCACCCTGGACCGCAGCCGCGTGCGGGTATTCGAAGCGGACCTGCGCAAGCCACTACTGGGTCTGGCCCAGGCCGACTACGACTACCTGGACAGCAACTATGGCGCGTTGCTGCACAACGCCGCGCAAGTCAACCATGTGCTCGACTACGAGGTACTGGCAGCCGACAACATCGAGCCGTTGTTCGAATGCCTGCGGTTGTGTGAGGGCCGTCGCAAGAAAATCTTCAACTTCGTCTCCACCCTGTCCGCCTGCAGCGCCGTGGATGGCGAGGGCCATGTGCTGGAGAGCGACCCCGCAGACACCCCGCCGATCTACATCCGCAATGGCTACAACCTGAGCAAATGGGTCGGCGAGCGCATCCTCAGCCGTGCCCGTGAACAAGGCGTGTGGGTCAACCTGTTCCGCCCCGGCAACATCACCTTCGATAGCCGCACAGGGGCCTGCCAGCCTCAGCGCAACCGGCTGATGCTGATGCTCAAGGGCTCGCTGCAGTTGGGCCAGGTGCCGGAGCTGGAAATCGACTTCGACCTCATGCCGGTGGACTTCCTGTCCCGCTTCATCGCTTTCCACAGCAGCCGTCACCAGGCCGGCCGGTGCGTGTTCAACCTGCACAACCCCGAACCCCTGCGCTGGCGTGACTACCTGGCTTCGTTCCATGCCCAGGGCCATGCCTTCGAACTGGTCAGCATCGAGCAATGGCAGCGCCAGTTGGCCAGGGTCGATAGCGACAACGCGCTGTACGACGTCCTGGGCTTCTACCTGGACGGTTTCGAAGAAGACATCGGTGACATCTCCGGCATCGCCCACGACAACGCTCGTGCCGGCGTGCAGCGCATGGGCGCCCGTTACCCAAGCAAGGACCCGGCGCTGCTCAGTCGCGGCTGCCGCTACCTGGCCGACATCGGCTTTATCTGATCCCTTTCATGTACAACAGGAGCAACATCCCAATGCAAGCACTCAAACCCGATACCCTGATCCGCAACCCGCAAGGCTGTCTTGTGGTTTCCAGCGTGGAGATCGCCGCGCCGGCGGCCAACGTGTGGAACATCGTCGGCAACTTCGCTGGCTTCCCGGTGTTCATTCCTGCCCTGGCGCATATCGAGATGACCGGCAGCGGCGTGCGCTCGGTGCGCAAGAAGCTGTTCAAGGATGGCAACGTGGTGATCGAGCAGTTGAACTCCCGTGACGATCAGGCCATGAACATGACCTGGAGCCTGATCTACACCAGTTTGAACATCGGCAATCTGTGGGCGGCCATGCAAGTGCAGGCGATCGATCTCCAACACAGCCGGGCTACCTGGACCATCCAGGCCGAGCCATGGGAAGGCGGGCCGGAGGCACTGCCGGGCTTCCAGGCATTTCTGCAGGGCTTTGCCGATGAGGCGATGGGAAATGTGCGTAACCTGCTGAGCTGATATCACTGGAAGGGGCGTGTGCCCCGATGGCAAAAAGGCCGCTCCCGACCGGGAGCGGCCTTTTTGTGTCTTGAACATCAGGGGGGCGGGGATAGCTCTTCGGGCTGTGCTGTTGCACAGCAAAAAGAGATCTCTGTAGGAGCGGCTTTAGCCGCGATGCAAGCAACTCGGTGTCTGGCACCCGCTTCGCGGGTGATCGCGGCTGAAGCCGCTCCTACAGGGACCGTGCTGTGCTTTTGAATACTGTTCCCTTCGTGCCAGCGCAGGGAGCTGGACGATCTCACGCGGGACCTTCACGCATCGATACCCTGAAAAGACAAAGCCCCTGATCGCATCGCGATCAGGGGCTTTGGAATTGAATCTTGACGATGACCTACTCTCACATGGGGAAACCCCACACTACCATCGGCGATGCATCGTTTCACTACTGAGTTCGGGATGGGATCAGGTGGTTCCAATGCTCTATGGTCGTCAAGAAATTCTGTGTGCTGGTCCGTCCTGGGGACGCACCTGCGAATCTCTGTAGTCTCTACTT
>NZ_JBOBDQ010000091.1:0-15149 GCF_050586565.1 Pseudomonas sp. WC1 | reverse complement strand
CGGCAAAGTCCTCGGCCGTGGCCGGGTTGTGGTCGACCCCGACGATACGCAGGTTGCGGTCGAGCAGGCCGTCACGGCTGAGGTTGTACAGCGCCGGCATCAACAGGCGCTTGACCAGGTCGCCGTTGGCGCCGAACAGGAACAAGGTGCATGGCGGCGCCGCGGGGATGGTCGTTCTAGTCATCTAGTCCTTCTTTTTCTCGACGTGGCCGCCGAAGCCCAGGCGCATGGCGGAGAGGATCTTGTCACCGTAGGTGCCCTGCTGCTGGCGCGAGCGGAAGCGGGCAAACAGCGCGCTGGACAGCACCGGCACCGGCACGGCCTGTTCGACGGCGGCGTCGATGGTCCAGCGCCCTTCGCCGCTGTCCGATACCGAGCCGCTGAATTCGGTCAGTTGCGGGTCGGCGACCAGCGCGTCGGCGGTCAGGTCCAGCAGCCAGGAGGTGACCACGCTGCCGCGGCGCCACACTTCGGCGATCTCGGCGACATTGAGGTCGAAGCGCTGTTCTTCCGGCAGTTCCGGGCCACCCTTGCTGCGCAGCAGGTCGAAACCTTCGGCGTAGGCCTGCATCAGGCCGTACTCGATGCCGTTGTGCACCATCTTCACGTAGTGACCGGCGCCGGGCGGGCCGGCGTGGATATAGCCATGCTCGGCGCGCTCGTGCTCGCCGCTGCGGCCCTGGGTGCGAGGAATGTCGCCGACGCCCGGGGCGAGGGCCTTGAACAGCGGCTCCAGGCGCTCGAACACCGCCTTCTCGCCGCCGATCATCATGCAGTAGCCACGGTCCAGGCCCCACACGCCGCCCGAGGTGCCGACGTCGAGGTAGTGCAGGCCACGCTTGCCCAGCTCTGCGGCGCGGCGCACGTCGTCCTTGTAAAAGGTGTTGCCACCATCGATGATGGCGTCGCCCGGCTCGAGCAGGTCGGCCAGTTGCGCGATGGTCTGCTCGGTGATTTCGCCGGCGGGCAGCATGACCCACACCGCGCGCGGCGCCTTGAGTTTCTGCACCAGCGCACCGAGGTCGTGGGCGCCGACGGCCCCCTCGCCTTCCAGGGTGGTGATGGCTTCGCGGTTGCGATCGTGGACCACAGTGCTGTGACCTGCGCGCATCAGGCGCCTTGCGATATTGCCGCCCATGCGGCCAAGCCCGATGATTCCCAGTTGCATGTGCCGACGCTCCCGTTGGTTTTGCTTTACAACAATTGAAGATTTCAGATTAGTCCAGCGTTCTGGCGTAGGGTTCACCGACGAACGGGGCGACAACGATAAACAAAAAAGTTCCCAAGGGCCTGCAAAGAATTCAGAATGCGCGCCGCGTGAAGCGTCTACGCTTCAAAATGTCACCAGCCATGCGAGGTGTGCCCATGGGAACCCTGATGCCTGCCACTCCCACCCAGACCCTCTATGTCACCGTGCGCCGCGATGAGCTGCGCCAGTTGAAGGATGAGCGCGATCACCTGCGCCAGCAGGTCGCCCAGCTGAACCTGCTGCTCGAACAGGCCCGTTTGCAAGGCAAGGCCGCCGGCCTCTGACTCACCGCCCCTCTGCGTGGGAGCTGCCAGGCTCCCACCTCGCCTCAGCTTCCCTTCCTGATTGCGTTGTGCCGCGTCTGTCGCGAATCCGCTGCGCCTACGCTGGCTAGCCTCATATTTTGCAACAACTCGCCAACGTTTGCGCGTCTAAACAGTCGCGACAAAAATGACCAACGGGTCACTTTCATGCCGCTTCGTCTCCTACACTCCAGATTCGGCCCGCGTTTTGCTCGGAAAAAGTGACGTAAAAAAGTCGAACTTTCCAAAACACGGGCAGGTCAGGACTTAAGTAGGGCCGACGCAAAGGACTGCCTGACGCCAGGCCCGCACACCCCAACCAGTCCATACGTCTTTCGGCGGGAATGCCGAGCGTGTCGTGCCTGCGCGCACGAATCTGGGGCAAGGAATGCACTACGAAGATGCAACAACGATCAGAGAGCAGACCCACGAGCCAACGCCAACGCCAAGCAAACAGAACAAGGGACGGAGAGAAGTATGATCAGTGCCGCTGTCGAACCTCACGTAGAGTCATTCAACCCGGATAACCGCGAGCCGCTGCCATCGGCACTCGCCCCGACAGTCAAGGCACCCGGCGCGCAGCGCCAGCACAATCCGAACAAACGCAAGATCCTGTTCGTCACCTCGGAGATTGCCGACCTGGTCAAGACCGGCGGCCTGGGCGACGTGTCCGCTGCCCTGCCCCGTGCCCTGGCGCACCTGCACGATGTGCGCGTGCTGATCCCCGGCTACCGCCAGGTGGTCGAGAGCGACAACCCCATTCACATCGTCGGCGAGCTGGGCGGCCACGCCGCGCTGCCGCCGTGCAAGATCGGCCGCATGGATCTGGCCGACGGCCTGGTGATCTATGTGCTGATCTGTCCCGAGCTGTACCAGCGCGACGGCACGCCCTACGGCGCCAACAACGGTCGCGACTGGCCCGACAACCACATCCGCTTCGCCCGCCTGGGCCTGGCCGCCGCGGAAATCGCCGCCGGCGAAGGCATGGCCCACTGGCGCCCCGACCTGGTGCACGCCCACGACTGGCCGGCCGGCCTGGCCCCGGCCTACATGCACTGGCGCGGCCTGAGCACCCCGACCTTGTTCACCATCCACAACCTGGCCTACCAGGGCGTATACAGCCGCGGCTGCAGCCCTGAACTGGCGATCCCCGACCACGCCATGCAGCAGGAAGGCATGGAGTTCTACGGCAAGCTGTCGTTCCTCAAGGCCGGGCTTGCCTACGCCAGCCATATCACCACGGTCAGCGCCACCTACGCCCGGGAGATCACCACCCCTGAGTTCGGCTGCGGCCTGGACGGTTTTCTCGCCAGCAAGGCCCAGCAGGGACTGCTCGGCGGCATCCCCAACGGTATCGACGAAAGCTGGGACTCGGCCACCGACCAGCACCTGGACCACAACTTCAGCATCAACGACTGGGAGGGCAAGGCGCGCAATGCCGACCAGGTACGCGCGCTGTTCGGCCTGCAAGCAAGCGAGGGGCCGCTGTTCGCCGTGGTTTCGCGGCTGGTCTACCAGAAAGGCCTGGACCTGACCCTGGGGGTGGCCGACTACATCGTCGAACAAGGCGGCCAGATCGCCATCATCGGCCGTGGCGAACCGGAGGAAGAGCAGGCCATGCGCGAACTGGCCCTGCGTCACCCCGGCCGCATCGGCGTGCGCATCGGTTTCAACGAGACCGACGCCCGGCGCATGTTCGCAGGCAGCGACTTCCTGCTGATGCCGTCGCGCTACGAGCCCTGCGGCCTGAGCCAGATGTACGCCCAGCGCTTCGGCTCGCTGCCAGTGGCGCGCAACACCGGCGGGCTGGCCGACACCATCGAGAACGGCGTGACCGGTTTCCTGTTCAACGACTCCACCGAGGACAGCTATCGCGAAGCCCTGGGCCGCGCCTTCTATGTGTACGGCAAGAAGCACCTGCTCAATGCCATGCGCTGCCTGTCGATGACCCAGCCATTCAACTGGTGCCAGGCGGTGGAACCCTATGCGCGCCTGTACGAAGACCTGGTGAAGCAGACGCAGCACGCCCATTACTGAGCGGAGAGCCGACGATGCACAAGCATGGCGCACAGTTGCTGGACGCCACGTCGGCGCGCTTCGCCCTGTGGGCGCCGGATGCGCGCAGCGTGAGCGTGGCGATCGGCCAGCAGCCGCCCGTGGCACTGCTGCCCGACGACGATGGCTGGTACACCGGCGTCGCCCCTTGCCAGGCGGGCGAGCGCTATCAGTTCGTGATCGACGATGAACAGCGGGTTGCCGACCCGGCCTCGCGCTGCCAGCCCGAGGGCGTGCATGGGCCCAGCGAGCTGGTGGACATCAGCCGCTACCCGTGGCACCACGCGTGGCAAGGCCGTCCGTGGCACGAGGCGGTGATCCAGGAGCTGCACGTGGGCCTGTTTGATGGCTACCACGGCGTGGCCCAGGTGCTGCCACGCCTGGCCGGGCTGGGCATCAGCGCCATCGAGCTGATGCCGCTGGGGCAGTTCCCCGGTGAGCGCAACTGGGGCTATGACGGCGTGCTGCCGTTCGCCCCCCAGCACAGCTATGGCCGCCCCCAGGACCTGTGCGCGCTGGTCGACGCCGCCCATGGCCAGCGCTTGATGGTGCTGGTGGACGTGGTCTACAACCACTTCGGCCCGGACGGCAACTACCTGCACCGCTACGCCAGCCCGTTCTTCCGTGAAGACCGCCAGACACCGTGGGGCGCGGCCATCGACTTCCGCCGCGCCGAGGTGCGCGAGTTCTTCATCCAGAACGCCCTGATGTGGTTGTGCGACTACCGCTGCGACGGCCTGCGCCTGGACGCGGTGCACGCCATCGACCAGCCGGACTTTCTCGTCGAGCTGGCCCAGCGGGTACGCGCCACGGTCGAGCCTGGGCGGCAGGTCTGGCTGGTGCTGGAGAACGAGCACAATCAGGCCATGCTGCTCGAGCAAGGCTTCGACGCGCAGTGGAACGACGACGGCCACAACGCCCTGCACGTACTGCTGACAGGCGAAACCGAAGGCTACTACGCCGACTACAAGGACCGGCCGATCGACCAGCTGGCACGCTGCCTGGCCGAGGGTTTCGTGTTCCAGGGCCAGCCCGACCGCCACGGCAGGCCCCGCGGCGAGCCCAGCGGCCATCTGCCGCCCAGCGCCTTCGTGCTGTTCCTGCAAAACCACGACCAGGTCGGCAACCGCGCCCTGGGCGAACGGCTGTCCCGGCTCTGTCCGCCGCAGGCCCTGAAGGCCGCCACCACCCTGCTGCTGCTGGCACCGATGATCCCGCTGCTGTTCATGGGCGACGACGACGGCAGCCGCAAGCCGTTCCTGTTCTTCACCGACTTCCACGACGCGCTGGCCGACGCCGTGCGTGAAGGTCGCCGGGGTGAGTTCGCTCATTTCGAGGCCTTCGCCGACCCGCAGAAGCGCGAGCAGATACCCGACCCCAATGCCGAGGCCACCTTCGAGACCTCCCGGCCGCGGCAACAGGAGGTGCTGGCCGGCTGGCACGGCCTATACCAGCAACTTCTCGAACTGCGCAGGCGTCACGTCACCCCACATCTGCCCGGCACTCGCGCCGAGGGCTGCGAGGTACTCGGCGCCAAGGCGCTGACCGCCCGCTGGCGCCTGGGCGACGGCCAGCAGCTGCGCATCGACCTGAACCTCGATACCCAACCCCAGCCGGTCACCTTGCCGGCACTGCCCCGCCGCCTGTTCGACAGCAGCGACAACGCCCACCCCGACTCGAGCCTCGCCGCGCACAGCTGCGTGGTGAGCCTGCTGCCCCCCGACCAGGAGACGCCATGAGCGCAGAGCCCCTTCACCGCCTGGCCGCCCGGGCAGGCCTGGCCCGCGACTGGATAGACGCCAATAACCGCCCGCAGCAGGTCAGCGATGACGTGCTGCGCCTGGTGCTCGCCGGCCTTGGCCACCCGGCCGGCAACGCCGCCGACATCGACGCCAGCCTGCGCGCCGTGGAGCAGGCCGAAGACAGCGAGCACCTGCCACCGCTGCTGACCGTGGACATCGACCAGCCCCTCGACCTGCAGCGTTACTTCAGCGCCGCCAGCCAGGTGCGCTGCAGCCTGGAAGACGGCAGCCAGCGCAGCCTGACCCTGGACGCCCAGGCGCGGCTGCCGGCCGGGTTGCCCCTGGGCTATCACCGCCTGGATATCGATGGCCGGACCTGCACCGTGGCCGTGGCACCGGCGCGTTGCCATGCCCTGCAAGACTGCGTGGAGCAACCCCCGCCCCGTTGCTGGGGCCTGGCCGTGCAGCTGTACAGCCTGCGGCGCCCCGGCGATGGCGGCTTTGGCGACTGCCTGGCACTGGAACAACTGGCGCGCCACGCCGCCGAGCGCGGCGCCGATGCCCTGGCCATCAGCCCGATCCACACCCTGTCGGCCTTCGACCAGCACCACTACAGCCCCTATTCGCCCTCCAGCCGCCTGCTGCTCAATGTGCTCTATGCCAGCCCCGGCGTGGTCTTCGGCGAACGCGAAGTGCGCATGGCCATCGAGGCCTGTGGCCTGGAGGCGACCCTCGAAGCGCTGGAGCAGCATACGCTGGTGGACTGGCCCAGGGCCGCCGATGCCCGTCTGCGCCTGCTCGAAGCGCTCTACCGGCACTTCAGCCAGGGCGAGCACCCCTTGCGCGCGGACTTCGACAGTTTCCGCGCCAGTGCCGGCGAGCAACTGGAACACCACTGCCGCTTCGAAGTACTGCAGGCCGAAGCGGTGAGCAGCGGCCTGGGCGCGGACTGGCGCAACTGGCCCAAGGCCTGGCACAACCCCTACGACCCCGAGGTCGAGGCCTTCGCCAACGCCTACCCGGCCCGGGTCGAGTTCCATGCCTTCTGCCAGTGGCTGGCCGAGCGCAGCCTGCAACGGGCCCAGGACGCGGCGCGCGGCAACGGCATGGCCGTGGGCCTGATCGCCGACCTGGCAGTGGGCGCCGACGGTGCCGGCAGCCAGGCCTGGAGCCGCCAGGACGAACTGCTGGCCGAACTCAACGTCGGCGCCCCGCCCGATATCCTCAACCGCGCCGGGCAAGACTGGGGCATCTGCGCGTTCTCTCCCGAAGGCCTGCGGCGCAACGGCTACCGCGCCTTCATCGAAATGCTGCGGGCCAACCTGGCCCATGCCGGCGGCCTGCGCATCGATCATGTGATGGGCCTGCGCCGCCTGTGGCTGATCCCCCGTGGTGCCCGGCCCAGCGAAGGCGCCTACCTGAATTACCCGCTGGACGACCTGCTGCGCCTGCTGGCGCTGGAGTCGGTGCGACACCAGGCGATCATCCTTGGCGAGGACCTGGGCACCGTGCCCGAGGGCCTGCGCGAGCGCCTGGCCGACAAGGCCGTGCTGGGCATGCGCGTGCTGCCGTTCGAGCAGCAGCCGCCCGGGCGCTTCACGCCGATCCTCGACTGGCCGGACAACGCCCTGGCCACCACCGGCACCCATGACCTGGCCCCACTCGCCGGCTGGCTGGCCAGCCGTGACATCGACTGGAGCCATCGCCTGCAACTGATCGACGCCGCCACAGAGCTGCACTGGCGCCACACCCGGGCCCTGGAGCGCGACGGCCTGCGCCGCACCCTGGAGCAGAACTACGGGCCACTGCGCGACGATTCGGCGCTGATCGACGCGGCGATCCGCTACGTCGGCCATACCCGCGCACCGCTGGTGCTGGTGCCGCTGGAGGACCTGCTGGGCAGCGACGAGCAACCCAACCTGCCCGGCACCACCACCGGCCATCCCAACTGGCGCCGCCGCTTCAAGGCGCCAGTACGCGAACTGCTGGACGACGAGGACGCCGTCCGGCGCCTGGAACTGCTGGCCCAGGCCCGCGAACAAGCCTGGGAGCGTGACCGATGAAACCCTTGACCGCCACTCTGCGCCTGCAACTGCACAGCGACTTCACCCTCGACCACGCGGTACCGCTGGTGCCTTATTTCGCCCGGCTGGGTATCAGCCACCTTTACGCCTCGCCCATCCTCACCGCCCGCGCAGGCTCGCGCCACGGCTATGACGTGGTCGACCCGACCCGGGTCAATCCCGAACTCGGCGGCGAGGCGGCGCTCGAACGCCTGGTGGCCGCCTTGCGCCAGCATGGCATGGGGCTGATCGTCGACACTGTGTCCAACCACATGGCCGTGGGCGGCGCCGACAACCCGTGGTGGCAGAGCCTGCTGGCCTGGGGCCGGCGCAGCCCCTACGCGGAATTCTTCGATATCCAGTGGCATTCCAGCGACCCGTTGCTGGCCGGGCAACTGTTGCTGCCGTTTCTCGGCAGCGACTATGGCGCCTCCCTGCACAACGGCGAGATCCCGCTGACCTTCGATGCGCAGCACGGGCGCTTCGAAGTCGCCCACCATGAGCACCGTTTCCCGATCTGCCCACTGGACTACCCACGCATCCTCGGCCAGGCCGAGGACCCGCGCCTGCAAACACTGGCCGCGCACTTCAGCGCCCTCGGCGAGGCGGCCGACCCTCTGGCCGAGGCCCAGCCGCTACACCGCGAACTGGCGCGCCTGGCCGCCGCCGGCGCGGATCCGCAACCCGCCCTCTCTGCCTTCGACAGCCGCGGCGAAGTAGGCTTCAAGCGCCTGCACCTGCTGCTCGAGCGCCAGACCTACCGCCTGGCCAGCTGGCGCACCGCCGCCGACGACATCAACTGGCGGCGCTTCTTCGACATCAACGAACTCGGCGGCCTGCGCGTGGAGCGTGCCGTGGTGTTCGAGGCCACCCACGCCAAGCTGTTCGAGCTGATCCAGCGCGGCCTGGTCGATGGCCTGCGCATCGACCACATCGACGGCCTCGCCGATCCGCGCCGCTACTGCCGCAACCTGCGCCGCCGGGTCGATTCGCTGCTGGCGCGACGCCCCGTCGATGCCGCGCTGGCGCACTTCCCGATCTACGTGGAAAAGATCCTCGGCGCGGGCGAACACCTGCACCGCGACTGGCTCACCGACGGCACCACCGGCTACGAGTTCATGAACCAGGTGTCGCTGCTGCAGCACGACCCTGCGGGCCAGCCCGCCTTGGACGAACTATGGCGCAGCACCAGCGAGCGTCCCGATTTCCCCGAGGAGGTGCGCATTGCCCGGCACCTGGTGCTCAACGCCAGCCTGGCCGGCGACTGCGAGTCGGTGGCCCAGGCCCTGCTGCAGGTGGCCCGCGACGACCTGATGACCCGCGACCTCACCCTCGGCGCCATTCGCCGGGCGCTGCAGGCGCTGGTCGAGCACTACCCGGTGTACCGCACTTACATCAACGCCTGCGGCCGGCCCGCCGAGGACGAGGCGTTCTTCCAACAGGCGCTGGCCGGGGCGCGCCAGTCGCTGGGGGAGGCCGACTGGCCGCTGCTCGATCAGCTCGAACGCTGGCTCGGTGGCCAACCCTGGCGGCACCTGCCGCCGGGCCGGCCGCGCAAGCACCTGCGCCACGCCTGCGTGCGCTTCCAGCAACTGACCGCTCCCAGCGCCGCCAAGGCCGTGGAGGACACCGCCTTCTATCGATCCGCCCGGCTGCTGTCGCGCAACGACGTGGGCTTCGACGCCGAGCGTTTCGGCGCCGATACGGCCTGGTTCCACAACGAAGCCCAGCGCCGCCTGCGCGACTTTCCCGACAACCTGCTGGCCACCGCCACCCACGACCACAAACGCGGCGAGGACTGCCGCGCGCGGCTGGCCGTGCTCAGCGAACGCGCGCCTTGGCTGGCCAGCCGCGTCGAGCACTGGCGCGAGCTGGCAGCGCCGTTGCGTGAGGAACTGGACGATGGGCAGGCGCCAAGCCCCGGCGACGAGCTGCTGCTGTTGCAGACGCTGCTCGGCAGCTGGCCGCTGGACCTCGACCTGCATGCCCCGCAAGCCCTGAAATGCTACGCCGAACGCCTTGGCCAATGGCAATGCAAGGCCCTGCGCGAAGCCAAGCTGCGCAGTAGCTGGGCGGCCCCCAACGAACGCTACGAGCGTGCTTGCGCGGCCTACGTCGACGGCCTGCTGCTGGACGAGGAAAACCAGCAGCTGCGCCAGTCCCTGCATGAAGCCGCGCAGCGCCTGGCCTGCCCCGGCGCCTTGAACGGCCTGGTGCAGTGCCTGCTGCGCATGACCACCCCCGGCGTGCCGGACCTGTACCAGGGCAACGAGTACTGGGACCTCTCGCTGGTCGACCCGGACAACCGTCGCCCGGTGGATTACCCGGCAAGGCGCGCCAGCCTCGAAGATGGCACGCCCCTGGCCGAGCTGCTCGCTCACTGGCGCGATGGCCGCATCAAGCAGGCCCTGGTGGCCCGTGTGCTGGACGCCCGCCAGGCCCATCCAGAGCTGTTCCAGCGCGGCGCCTATCTGCCACTGACCGTGCAGGGCCGCCACGCCGACCAGGTGCTGGCCTTTGCCCGCCTGGGCCAGGGCGAACGCGCCATCATTGTCGTGCCACGGTTGGCCAGCGCCCTGCTGGGCCCGGCCGCCACCCCGTTGATCCCGGCTCAGAACTGGGACGATACCCGGCTTGTACTGCCGTTTGCCTTGTCGCCTGCCAACTGTTCGGGACTTTTCGGCGGCGGTGCTGTCACCCCTTCAAGGGAGCTGATGTTGAGCACCGTGCTGGCCGAGTTTCCGGTCAATGTGTTGATTGATCATGCCTAACTGTATTCAGGAGCGTCGTGATGAGTGTCGATGAAAAGCGTATTCGCGAGTTCGCGTATCAGATCTGGGAGTCGGAGGGTAAGCCTGAGGGGCGCGAGGCGGAACATTGGGACAAGGCGCGCAAGCTGGCCGAGGCCGAAGCGCTGGCCCCCAAGGCGCCACCACGCAAGAAGACAGCGGCCAAGCCGAAGGCCGCTCCCCCCGTGGAAAAACCGCTCCCGGTGAAAAAAACCAGAGCAGTGAAGAAGCCGGCAGTCTGAATTCGTCGTAGTACCTGTACCGGCCTCATCGCTGGCAAGCCAGCTCCCACAGGGTCCGTGCAGACTTCTCAGGTACCGCTGTACCTTTGGGAGCTGGCTTGCCAGCGATGGGCCGCACAGCGGCCCCGCTTCCGACCACGGACCATGAGGACCGCCATGAGCCCCCGCACCCCGAAGAAAACCCGCTCCGTCGCCCCATCGCGCATTCGCGAAGGCCTGCCCTTCCCCCTCGGCGCCACCTGGGACGGCCTTGGGGTCAACTTCGCCCTGTTCTCGGCCAACGCCACCAAGGTCGAGCTGTGCCTGTTCGACGCCACGGGCGAAACCGAAATCGAGCGCATCGAGCTACCCGAGTACACCGACGAGATCTACCACGGCTACCTGCCCGACGCCCACCCGGGCCTGGTCTACGGCTACCGGGTGCACGGACCCTACGAACCGGAGAACGGCCACCGCTTCAACCCCAACAAACTGCTGATCGACCCCTATGCCAAGCAATTGGTGGGCACGCTGAAATGGTCCGAGGCGCTGTTCGGCTACACCATCGGCCACCCCGACGGCGACCTGTCGTTCGACGAGCGTGACAGCGCGGCGTTCGTGCCCAAGTGCAAGGTCATCGACCCGGCCTTCACCTGGGGCCGCGACCAGCGCGTGTCGATCCCGTGGGAGCGCACCATCATCTACGAAGCCCACACCCGCGGCATCAGCATGCGCCACCCGGCGGTGCCCGAGCACCTGCGCGGCACCTTCGCGGGCCTGGCCAACGACGAGCTGCTGGGCCACATCAAGGAGCTGGGCGTGTCGAGCATCGAGTTGCTGCCGATCCACGCCTTCGTCAACGACCAGCACCTGCTGGACAAGGGCCTGAACAATTACTGGGGCTACAACAGCATCGCCTTCTTCGCCCCCCACCCGCGCTACCTGGCCAGCGGCAAGATCGCCGAGTTCAAGGAGATGGTCGCCCACCTGCACGACGCAGGCCTGGAGGTGATCCTCGACGTGGTCTACAACCACACCGCCGAAGGCAACGAACGCGGCCCGACCCTGTCGATGCGCGGTATCGACAACGCCTCGTACTACCGCCTGATGCCCGACGACCGGCGCTTCTACATCAACGATTCCGGCACTGGCAATACCCTCGACATGAGCCATCCACGGGTACTGCAACTGGTCACCGACTCGCTGCGCTACTGGGCCGGCGAGATGCATGTGGATGGCTTTCGCTTCGACCTGGCGACCATCCTCGGCCGCTATCACGACGGCTACAGCGAGCGCCACGGCTTCCTCGTCGCCTGTCGCCAGGACCCGATGCTCAGCCAGACCAAGCTGATCGCCGAACCCTGGGACTGCGGCCCGGGCGGCTACCAGGTGGGCAACTTCGCCCCGGGCTGGGCGGAGTGGAACGACCGCTTCCGCGACACCGTGCGCAGCTTCTGGAAAGGCGATGAAGGCATGCTCGCCGACTTCGCCGCGCGCATCACCGCCTCGGGCGACCTGTTCAACAACCGCGGCCGGCGCCCCTACGCCTCGGTCAACTTCGTCACCGCCCACGACGGTTTCACATTGCGCGACCTGGTGTCGTACAACGACAAGCACAACGAGGACAACGACGAGAACAACCAGGACGGCACCGACAACAACCTGTCGTGGAACTGCGGCGTCGAAGGCCCCACCGACGACCCGGCGATCAACGCCCTGCGCATGCGCCAGATGCGCAACTACTTCGCCACCCTGCTGCTGGCCCAGGGCACGCCGATGATCGTCGCCGGCGACGAGTTCAGCCGCACCCAGCACGGCAACAACAACGCCTACTGCCAGGACAGTGAGATCGGCTGGGTGAACTGGGACCTGGACGAGGACGGCCAGGCGCTGATGGCTTTCGTCAAGCGCCTGACCCGGCTGCGCCTGGCCTATCCGATCCTGCGCCGCTCGCGCTTCCTGGTCGGCGACTATAACGAGGCGATCGGGGTCAAGGACGTCACCTGGCTGGCCCCGGACGCCAGCGAGATGACCGTCGAGCAGTGGGAAGATCCGCACGGGCGTTGCCTGGGCATGCTGATGGATGGCCGCGCCCAGGTCAGCGGCATCGCCCGGCCCGGCGCCGAGGCGACCATGCTGCTGATCGTCAACGCCTACCACGACGTGGTGCCGTTCACCCTGCCGGCGGTGCCGGAGGGCGACTACTGGAGCTGCCTGGTCGACACCGACCGGCCCGAGCTGCGCAAGCCGCAGCATCTGGCGTTCGATACGGTGTTCGAAGTCAAGGGGCGGTCGTTGCTGCTGATGGTGTTGCAGCGGGAGGAGGACTGAACCTGCAATGGGCCTTTTCGGTCCTACACTGTAGCTTTGATCGCCAACGCTGCCCCCTGTAGGAGCGGCTTTAGCCGCGATCCAGACGCCGCGATGCAGGGCACCCGCTTCGCGGGTGATCGCGGATGAATCCGCTCCTACAGGGACGTGTCAACAGGAGCCGTCGTGAGCAGTCCAGGTTTCGCCAGCGTCAGCCAGGCCCCGGCCGTGCACCGGGTCAAGGTGCTGACGGTCAACACCCACAAGGGCTTCACCGCCTTCAACCGACGCTTCATCCTGCCGGAGCTGCGCGAGGCGGTGCGCAGCACCGGGGCCGATGTCGTGTTCCTCCAGGAGGTGCTCGGCAGCCACGACCGCCACGCCGCACGCTACCCCGGCTGGCCCCAGACCTCACAGTACGAGTTCCTCGCCGACAGCATGTGGAGCGACTTCGCCTACGGCCGCAACGCGGTCTACCCCGACGGCCACCACGGCAACGCGCTGCTGTCCAAATACCCGATCATCGAGCACCGCAACCTCGACGTGTCGATCACCGGCCCCGAGCGCCGCGGCCTGTTGCACTGCGTACTGGACGTCCCCGGCCAGCAGCAGGTGCATGCCATCTGCGTGCACCTGTCATTGCTCGAGCGGCACCGGCAGAAGCAGCTGCACCTGCTGCGCCAGTTGCTCGACGCCCTGCCCGCCGACGCCCCGGTGATCATCGCCGGCGACTTCAACGACTGGCGGCTGCGCGGCAACCGCACCCTGCGCCTGCACCGCGACCTGCACGAGGCCTTCGAGCGCCATAATGGCTTGCTCGCCCGCACCTACCCCGCCCGCCTGCCCCTGTTGCGCCTGGACCGCGTGTACCTGCGCAATGCCGACAGCCACGCGCCGAGAATCCTCGGCAACAAACCCTGGACCCACCTGTCCGATCACTTGCCACTGGCGGTGGAGGTACGCTTGTAGCAACGATTCGGCATAGCGGCGTGGCGGCAAATCACCATTGTCGATATGCGGGAATCAATTTCCAATTGATTCAATAATTTGTGTAGCCAAACAGGCATTTCGCGATCATTTCACGCTTTCTTGACGCAAGCGCCGTCCTCTCCTTAGCTGAACAGTAATCACCAGATGGAAAATCTCGTGCCGGGCCTCTAGCTCGCGCCCTCGTGCGCGTTCCAAGAAGCTGGCGCGCTGGTTTGGGTCGCCCCTGTTCTTGTCGTACAGCTCGTGACATCAGGCCAGGTATCGGGCTGTTCACTTCACACACAACAGGAGATCCGCCATGAAAAGCACCTCGAATCCCTCGCGCTTCGACGCTTTTTTCTGTGCGGTTTCCACGTCGCTGCTCCTGGCAACCCCGGTGGAAACCTTCGCGTTCGAACTGCAGGAGGGCGAGCCCTTCGCCCCCTTCCTGGCGCAACCCGAGGTGCCGCGACTATCGCTCGATCCAGTCAGCGCCAGCGGCCTGAGCCAGGGCATGCTCAGCGCCTTTTCCGAGCGCATGGGTGAGCGCCACGGCCAGCCCGACAGCGATCATATTGCCAGCCAGTGGGCGCAGTTCTTCCCCGGCGCGCCGCGCCCGGGCGCCCAGCCACCGGCGCAGGTGGAGGCGCCGAGCCAGCAGATGATGATCGGCCCGGACCTGTTCGTGCGTGAAACCAGCGCCGGCAACGTGCACCGCGCCGGCATCTTCGTCGGCCACAACAACCTGCAGAGCAGCTTCAATGGCATGCGCCCGCTGCTCGGCGACAAGCAGCGCGACGCGGTCAACCTCAGCGGCGAGAGCCTGGGCGTGTACTGGAGCATGACCCACGAACAGGGCTGGCACGTGGACGCCGTGGCCATGGGCACGCGCATCGACGTCAACGGCCGTTCCCAGGCCGGCCAGCGCCTTGACGACAGTGGCCACGCGATGACCTTCTCGGTGGAGGGCGGCTACCCCATTGGCCTGGGCGCCGGCTGGGTGATCGAGCCCCAGGCACAGTTGATCAACCAGCAGTTCTTCCCCGGCAGCCAGGTGCAGGAAGAGACCCTGCAGGCCTTTGACAGCCAACCCAGCTGGAGCGGCCGGGTCGGCGCCAAGCTGTCGGCGCGCTACGAGGTGCGTGGCATGCCCATCGAACCCTATGTGCGCACCAACGTCTGGTACGACTTCAGCAACGCCGACCCGGTGAAGCTGGACCAGGTGGACAAGATCTCCAGCTCGCGCAGCGCCGCCACGGTGGAACTGGGGCTGGGCCTGGTGGCCCGGGTGACGCCGAACGTGGCGCTGTTCGTCAGCGCCGACTACAGCTCCGATGTGGATGACAATGACCTCAATGGGCTGATCGGCAGCCTGGGGGTCAGGATGCGCTGGTAAGCAGGCTCGGCCTCATCGCCGGCAAGCCGGCTCCCACAAAGATAGACCCCCGC
>NZ_JBOBDQ010000090.1:0-15563 GCF_050586565.1 Pseudomonas sp. WC1 | reverse complement strand
TGCGCTCGGGAAATCGGCCAGGTCATATCAACAGCAAGCCGGTACCCCCAGGTTCTGCGCGACCGGCGATACGCCAGGCCATATCGACAGCAAGCCAGTTCTCACAGCTACTGCGCGGTCGGTGTGGGAGCCGGCTCGCCGGCGATGCGCCGCGTCAGCGGCGCCCTGGGGGCCACGCTCATGGAAAGTGTGACTCGAACACCGATACAGCTCCTCATATGGCCATCTCCCACAATTCGAGTCGGAACACTAGAATAGAGCCGACGCATCCATTCAGAACCCCTTTATGCCTAACCCTGTCGAACCCGAAGCGCTCGCGCAGCTGCCGCTGGATGAACTGGTGGCCTGCCACGAGTGCGACCTGCTGATGCGCAAGCCAACCCTGCAGCATGACGAGAAGGCCCTGTGCCCACGCTGCGGCTATGAGCTCTATGCCCATCGCCACAACCTGGTCAATCGAAGCCTCGCCCTGGTGCTGACGGCGCTGCTGTTGTACGTGCCGGCCAACTTCCTGCCGATCATGCAATTGCACCTGCTCGGTCAGACCTCCGACGATACAGTCTGGAGTGGCGTGCTCGGCCTGTACAACTCAGAGATGCGCGGCATCGCCGTGGTGGTGTTCCTGTGCAGCATGGCCATCCCGCTGCTGAAGCTGCTGTGCCAGCTGGCGGTGCTGCTGAGCATCCGTTTCGACTTCGGTCGCAGCTATGGCCTGCTGATCTATCGTATCTACCACCACCTGCGTGAGTGGGGGATGCTCGAGGTCTACTTCATGGGCGTGCTGGTGGCCATCGTCAAGCTGGTCGACCTGGCCGAGCTGAGCATCGGCCTGGGCCTGTTCTGCTTCATCAGCCTGCTGCTGGTGCAGGTCTGGCTCGAGGTGGTCATGTCGCCGCACCAGATCTGGGTGGCCTTGTCGGGGGAGGATGTCCATGCGGGCGATTGATGCAGGCATCCTGGTCTGTAATGAATGCCATGAGCTGAACCGCCATGAGCCTGGCAGCAACTCGCAGGCCTGCACCCGCTGCGGTGCGGTGGTGCACGCTCGGCGGCCCAACAGTATCGTGCGTACCTGGGCGCTGCTGGTCACGGCGATGATTCTCTATATCCCGGCCAATGTGCTGCCGATCATGACCGTCAGTGCCCTGGGGCAGGGCAGCCCGGACACCATCATGTCTGGCGTCATCACCCTGATGAAGCACGGCATGTTGCCGATCGCCGCCGTGGTGTTCATCGCAAGCATCCTGGTGCCCACCTTCAAGCTGGTGGGTATCGCCCTGCTGCTCTATTCGGTGCAACGCCACCAGCCCCTGTCCGCACGGCAGCGCATCCTGATGTACCGCTTCATCGAATTCATCGGCCGCTGGTCGATGCTGGACATCTTCGTCATCGCCATTCTCGTGGCCGTGGTGAATTTCGGCCGCATCGCCAGTGTCGAAGCCAACCTGGGCGCTGTCGCCTTCGCCACTGTGGTGATCCTGACGATGCTCGCCGCTTTAACTTTCGATCCCCGACTGATCTGGGACAACACGGAGTCGGATGACGACCATGAGTGACTTGCCTACGGCTAAAACCCGCCCAGCTTCGAACTGGTCGGCCATCTGGATCCTGCCGCTGATTGCCTTGGCGATCGGTGGCTGGCTGGCATGGCAAGCCTACAAGGATGCCGGCATCGAGATACAGGTGCGCTTCGAGAGTGGCGAGGGCATCGTCGCCAACAAGACCGAGGTCATCTATAAAGGCATGTCGGTGGGCAAGGTGGTCGCCCTGGTGCTGGATGACAAAGGGGACAGCCGTGGCGTCGTCGCCACCGTCGAGATGCGCAAGGAGGCAGGCCCGCACCTGACCAAGGGCACGCGCTTCTGGCTGGTCAAGCCGAGCGTCAGCCTGGCAGGTATCTCGGGCCTGGAGACACTGGTTTCAGGTAACTACATTGCCGTCGATCCCGGGGAGGGGGAGCCTACCAAGCGCTTCACCGCGCTCAAGGAAGCTCCGCCACTGTCCGACGCCGAGCCGGGCTTGCACCTGACCCTCAAGGCCGAGCGACTGGGCTCGCTCAACCGCGACAGTCCGATCTTCTACAAGCAGATCCAGGTCGGTCGGGTGAAGAGCTATCGGCTGTCTGAAGATCAGGGCACGGTAGAGATCAAGGTGTTCATCGCGCCAGCCTATGCCAGCCTGGTGCGCAAGCACACACGTTTCTGGAACGCCAGCGGGGTCAGCATCGATGCCGACCTGTCCGGGGTAAAGGTGCGCACTGAATCGCTGTCGAGCATCGTGGCCGGGGGCATCGCCTTTGCAACGCCGGAGAACCGCAAGGACAGCCCGCCCACCGATCCAAGCCTGCCGTTCCGCTTGTACGAGGACTTCGACGCGGCCCAGGCCGGCATCCGCGTCAAGGTCAAGCTCAGTGATTTCGAAGGTTTGCAGAAGGGGCGTACACCGGTGCTGTACAAGGGCATCCAGGTGGGCACGCTCAAGGATCTCAAGGTCGAAAATGACCTTGCCAGTGCAACGGCCGAGCTGACCCTCGACCCACTGGCCGAGGACTACCTGGTCGAAGGCACGCAGTTCTGGGTGGTCAAGCCTTCGATCTCGCTTGCCGGTATCACCGGCCTCGAGGCATTGGTGAAGGGTAACTACATTGCGGTCCGCCCGGGCGAGCCAGGCGCCAAGCCCCTGCGCGAGTTCGAGGCGCGTCCCAAGGCGCCACCACTGGACCTGAAGGCGCCCGGCCTGCACATGGTGCTGTTCGCCGACACCCTGGGCTCGCTGGAAGTGGGCAGCCCGGTGATGTACCGCCAGGTGCGCGTGGGCAGCGTGCAGAGCTACCAGTTCGCTCGCAACAGCAAGCGCATCCTGATTGGCGTGCACATCGAGAAGGAATACGCCAACCTGGTCAACGGTTCCACGCGCTTCTGGAATGCCAGTGGCATCACCCTTACCGGTGGCCTGTCGGGTATCCAGGTCAAGAGCGAGTCGCTGCAGACGCTCATGGCCGGCGGTATCGCCTTCGACACGCCGAAACCGGATGTACCGCTCAAACGGCATATCCCGCGTTTCCGCCTGCATGAAAGCCAGGACGCGGCCAACCGTGCCGGTACCCTGATCACCATTCGCGTGGACCGCGCCGATGGCCTGAAGCCGGGCACGCCGATCCGCTTCCGCGGGTTGGACGTGGGCAGCGTAGAGAGCGTCGACCTGACTGGCGACCTGCAGGCGGTCCTGCTCCGTGCGCGGATTACTCAGGCGGCCGAGCGTATCGCCCGCGTGGGTACGCAGTTCTGGGTGGTCAAGCCTGCCTTGGGGCTGGTGCGTACCCAGAATCTCGACACGCTGATCGGCGGCCAATACCTGGAGGTGCTGCCAGCGCTCAAGGATAAAGGGCCGCAGCGTGACTTCATCGCCCTGGGCGATGCCCCCGAGGTGAAAGGCGAGGAGGTCGGCCTGCCGCTGACCTTGAGCGCGGCGCGCCGTGGCTCGATCAAGCCGGGCGTGCCGGTCACCTACCGTGAGATCGCAGTGGGCAAGGTCACCGGCTTCGAACTGGGTCAGACCGCCGACCGGGTACTTATCCACATCCTTATCGAGCCTCGCTACGCCGGATTGGTGCGTGGCGGCAGCCGCTTCTGGAACAGCAGTGGGTTCGGCTTCGACTGGGGCCTGTTCAAGGGCGCCACGGTGCGTACCGAGTCGGTGGAGACCTTGATCGAGGGTGGGATTGCCTTCGCCACGCCCGATGGCGAGCAGATGGGCAACCCGGCGCGACCGCAGCAGACCTTTGCGCTGTTCGACAAGCCGGAGGATGAGTGGATGCAGTGGGCGCCGAAGATCCAGATCGGCAAGTAATGATGGGATGGGCCGCTATGCGGCCCTTTCGCCGCGGTTCTTCGTCACGACAAGCCGGCTCCCACGCCGACCGCATTGGCCTCGGGCCATTCGATATTCTGTGGCAGCCGGCTTGCAGGTTGCCTCGAAGGCACCGACGCTAATGCAGTTTTGGCGAGTAACGAGAAAAATCACAGGCATAAAAAAACCGACCCTAGGGTCGGTTTTTTCGACAAGAACGTCGCTTAGGCAGCTGCAGCTTCTTTCAGTGCCTTGATGTGGCCATTCAGACGGCCTTTGTGGCGAGCAGCTTTGTTCTTGTGGATGATACCCTTGTCGGCCATACGGTCGATTACAGGTACAGCCAGAACGTAAGCGGCTTGCGCTTTTTCGGCGTCTTTTGCGTCGATGGCCTTGACTACATTCTTGATGTAGGTACGGACCATGGAACGCAGGCTGGCGTTGTGGCTGCGACGCTTCTCAGCCTGTTTTGCACGTTTCTTGGCGGAAGGTGAGTTGGCCACCGTCGAGCTCCTCGAAAGACTTTAGGTAAATAGCAAACAAAATAGGCCGCGAATCATGCCGATGAGTCGATCGGATGTCAAGGCCACCTGCAAGGTTCCGCCGAGTGGTGAGCCAACAGGAGGGAAATATTCCTTTCTGTCGCACGACCTGTAAACTCGGGAATTTTTGGCTCCCCTGCGAAGGCGCGGGAGTATCGCACATTCGGACGCTGTCTGGCAGCGTCCTCTGCCCCTGGCGTGAAACTTTTCGATGAACCTGCTCAAATCCCTGGCCGCGGTCAGCTCCATCACCATGATTTCCCGGGTGCTCGGCTTCGTGCGCGATACCATCCTGGCGCGGGTGTTCGGCGCCGGCATCGCTACCGATGCCTTCTTCATCGCCTTCAAATTGCCCAACCTGCTGCGGCGGATCTTCGCCGAAGGCGCGTTCTCCCAGGCCTTCGTGCCGATCCTTGCCGAGTACAAGACCCAGCAGGGCGAGGAGGCCACCCGTACCTTCGTCGCCTATGTCAGTGGCCTGCTGACCCTGATCCTGGCCGTGGTCACCGTCATCGGCATCCTCGCCGCGCCCTGGGTGGTCTGGGTCACGGCACCTGGGTTTGTCGACAGCACCGAGAAGTACGAGCTGACCACCGCGCTGCTGCGGGTGACCTTTCCTTATATATTGCTGATCTCGCTGTCGTCGCTGGTCGGTGCGATCCTCAACACCTGGAACCGCTTCAGCGTGCCGGCGTTCACCCCCACGCTGCTCAACGTGGCGATGATTGCCTTCGCCGTGCTGCTCACCCCCTACTTCGACCCACCGATCATGGCCCTGGCCTGGGGCGTGCTGGCCGGTGGCCTGGCGCAACTGCTGTACCAGCTGCCGGCGCTGAAGAAGATCGGCATGCTCGTGCTGCCGCGCCTGAACCTGCGCGATACCGGCGTGTGGCGCGTGCTCAAGCAGATGCTGCCGGCGATCCTTGGGGTATCGGTGAGCCAGATCTCGCTGATCATCAACACCATCTTCGCCTCCTTCCTGGTGGCCGGCTCGGTGTCCTGGATGTACTACGCCGACCGCCTCATGGAGCTGCCCTCCGGCGTGCTGGGCGTGGCCCTGGGCACCATCTTGCTGCCGACCCTGGCCAAGACCTACGCCAACCAGGACCGTGAGGAGTATTCAAGGATCCTCGACTGGGGCCTGCGCCTGTGCTTCCTGCTGGTGCTGCCCTGCACCCTGGCCCTGGGCATCCTCGCCGAACCGCTGACCGTGGCGCTGTTCCAGTACGGCAAGTTCACCGCCTTCGACGCAGCCATGACCCAGCGGGCGCTGGTCGCGTATTCGGTGGGGCTGATGGCGATCATCCTGGTCAAGGTGCTGGCACCTGGCTTCTATGCGCAGCAGAATATCCGCACACCGGTGAAGATCGCGGTGTTCACGCTGGTGTGCACGCAGTTGCTCAACCTGGCCCTTGTCGGCCCGCTGGCCCATGCCGGGCTGGCCCTGGCGATCAGCCTGGGCGCCTGCCTGAACGCCGGCCTGCTGTACTGGAAGCTGCGCAGCCAGCAACTGTTCCAGCCACAACCGGGCTGGGCGATGTTCCTGCTCAAGCTGGTGCTGGCAGTGGCGTTGATGTCGGGCGTGCTGTTGCTGGGCATGCACTACATGCCGGCCTGGGAGCAGGGCAACATGCTCGAGCGCTTCGTGCGCCTGGGCGCTCTGATCGTCGCCGGTGTGGTGACCTATTTCGGTTGCCTGTACCTGTGTGGTTTCCGCCCACGGCATTTCGCCCGCAAGGCGCTGCACTGAGGCGCGAAAAGGGTCAGGCGTCGGTTTTTCGCATTCCATACCCCGTGGTGGCGCTGCTGCCTGTCACCAGCGCCCGGGTGTGGTTATAATCGGCCACTTTATGAGCAAGAAGCGCGTTATGCAGCTGGTTCGAGGTCTTCACAACCTGCGCCCCGAGCACCGGGGCTGTGTCGCCACCATTGGCAACTTCGACGGGGTCCACCGCGGCCACCAGGCGATCCTCGCGCGCCTGCGCGAACGTGGCCAGGAACTCGGCCTGCCCACCTGCGTGGTGATCTTCGAGCCACAGCCTCGCGAGTATTTTGCCCCGGATACCGCGCCGGCCCGCCTGGCGCGCCTGCGTGACAAGGTCGAGCTGCTGGCCGGCGAGGGCATCGACCGGGTGCTGTGCCTGTCGTTCAACCAGCGCCTGAGCCAGCTCAGCGCCGAGCAGTTCGTCAAGGCGGTGCTGGTCGATGGCCTGGGCGTGCGCCACCTCGAAGTGGGCGACGACTTCCGCTTCGGCTGCGACCGCGCCGGTGATTTCGCCTTCCTCACCGAAGCCGGCAAGCGCCATGGCTTCAGCGTCGAGGCGGCCAACACGGTCATCCAGGACCGCCTGCGGGTCAGCAGCACCGAAGTGCGCAAGGCCCTGGCCGATGGCAACTTCGAGCTGGCCGAACACCTGCTGGGCCGCCCGTACCGCATTACCGGCCGCGTGCTGCATGGCCAGAAGCTGGCCCGCCAGCTCGGCACCCCTACCGCCAACATCCAGCTCAAGCGCCGTCGCGTGCCGCTGTCCGGGGTCTACCTGGCCAGCATCGAGATCGACGGCCAGCAGTGGCCGGGTGTCGGTAATATCGGAGTACGCCCCACCGTTGCCGGTGACGGGCGTCCTCACCTGGAGATTCATCTCCTGGACTACGCCGGTGACCTCTATGGCCGGCGCCTGACGGTGGAATTCCACCACAAGCTGCGTGAAGAGCAGCGTTTCGCCTCCCTGGAGGCGCTGAAGTCGGCGATCGACGCGGACATCGCCGCCGCACGTGCCCACTGGCACGCTCAACCGCTAACGAAGAGCCTGAAATGACCGACTACAAAGCCACGCTTAACCTTCCGGACACCGCCTTCCCCATGAAGGCCGGCCTGCCTCAGCGCGAACCGCAGATCCTGCAGCGCTGGGACAGCATTGGCCTGTACCAGAAGCTGCGCGAAATTGGCAAGGATCGTCCGAAGTTCGTCCTGCACGACGGCCCGCCCTATGCCAACGGCAAGATCCATATCGGTCATGCGCTGAACAAGATTCTCAAGGACATGATCGTCCGCTCCAAGACCCTGTCGGGCTTCGACGCCCCGTACGTACCGGGCTGGGACTGCCACGGCCTGCCGATCGAACACAAGGTCGAGGTCACCCATGGCAAGCACCTGTCCGCCGACCGCACCCGTGAGCTGTGCCGCGAGTACGCAGCCGAGCAGATCGAAGGGCAGAAGACCGAGTTCATCCGCCTGGGCGTGCTGGGTGACTGGGACAACCCGTACAAGACCATGAACTTCGCCAACGAGGCCGGGGAGATCCGCGCCCTGGCCGAGATGGTCAAGCAAGGCTTCGTGTTCAAAGGCCTGAAGCCTGTGAACTGGTGCTTCGATTGCGGTTCGGCCCTGGCCGAAGCCGAAGTCGAGTACGCCGACAAGAAGTCCCAGACCATCGACGTCGCCTTCCCGGTCGCCGACGAGGCCAAGCTGGCCGCTGCCTTCGGCCTGGCCGCGCTGGCCAAGCCCGCCGCCATCGTGATCTGGACCACCACCCCGTGGACCATCCCGGCCAACCAGGCGCTGAACATCCACCCGGACTTCACCTACGCCCTGGTCGATACCGGCGAGCGCCTGCTGGTGCTGGCCGAAGAGCTGGTCGAGTCGTGCCTCAAGCGCTATGCCCTGGAAGGTTCGGTCATCGCCACCGCCCCGGGTTCGGCCCTCGAGCTGATCAACTTCCGTCACCCGTTCTACGACCGCCTGTCGCCGATCTACCTGGCCGAATACGTCGAGCTGGGCGCCGGTACCGGCGTGGTGCATTCCTCGCCCGCCTACGGTGAAGATGACTTCGTCACCTGCAAGCGCTACGGCATGGTCAACGACGACATCCTCACCCCGGTGCAGAGCAACGGCGTGTACGTCGAGTCGCTGCCGTTCTTCGGCGGCCAGTTCATCTGGAAGGCCAACCCGGCCATCGTCGACAAGCTCAGCGAAGTCGGCGCGTTGATGCACACCGAAACCATCAGCCACAGCTACATGCACTGCTGGCGCCACAAGACCCCGCTGATCTACCGCGCCACCGCGCAGTGGTTCGTCGGCATGGACAAGCAGCCCACCAGCGGCGACAACCTGCGCGAGCGCTCGCTCAAGGCCATCGAAGAGACCAAGTTCGTTCCGGCCTGGGGCCAGGCGCGCCTGCACTCGATGATCGCCAACCGTCCGGACTGGTGCATCTCGCGTCAGCGCAACTGGGGCGTGCCGATCCCGTTCTTCCTGGACAAGCAGACCGGTGAACTGCACCCACGTACCGTCGAGCTGATGGAGGAAGTGGCCAAGCGCGTCGAGCAGCAAGGCATCGAGGCCTGGTTCAAGCTGGATGCCGCCGAACTGCTGGGCGATGAAGCCGGCCAGTACGACAAGATTTCCGACACCCTCGACGTCTGGTTCGACTCCGGCACCACCCACTGGCACGTGCTGCGCGGCTCCCACGATATCGGCCACGCCACCGGCCCGCGCGCCGACCTGTACCTGGAAGGCTCCGACCAGCACCGCGGCTGGTTCCACTCTTCCTTGCTGACCGGCTGTGCCATCGACGGCCACGCGCCGTACCGCGAGCTGCTGACCCACGGTTTCACCGTGGACGAGAACGGCCGCAAGATGTCCAAGTCGCTGGGCAACACCATCGAGCCGGAAAAGGTCAACAACACCCTGGGTGCCGACATCCTGCGCCTGTGGGTCTCCGCCACCGACTACTCCGGTGAGATGGCCGTTTCCGAGCAGATCCTGCAGCGCAGCGCCGACGCCTACCGCCGCATCCGCAACACCGCGCGCTTCCTGCTCTCCAACCTGTCCGGCTTCGACCCGGCCCGCGACCTGCTGCCGGCCGAGGACATGCTGGCCCTGGACCGTTGGGCGGTCGACCGCACCCTGCTGCTGCAGCGCGAGCTGGAAGAGCACTATGGCGAGTACCGTTTCTGGAACGTCTACTCGAAGATCCACAACTTCTGCGTGCAGGAGCTCGGTGGCTTCTATCTCGACATCATCAAGGACCGCCAGTACACCACCGGCGCCAACAGTGTCGCCCGCCGCTCCTGCCAGACCGCGCTGTACCACATCAGCGAGGCGCTGGTGCGCTGGATCGCGCCGATCCTGGCGTTCACCGCCGACGAGATCTGGCAGTACCTGCCGGGCGAGCGCAACGAGTCGGTGATGCTCAACACCTGGTACCAGGGCCTGACGGAACTGCCGGCCGACGCCGAGCTGGACCGCGCCTACTGGGACCGCGTGATGGCGGTCAAGGCGGCGGTCAACAAGGAGCTGGAGAACCAGCGCACCGCCAAGGTCATTGGTGGCAACCTGCAGGCCGAAGTCACCCTGTTCGCCGAAGAGGGCCTGACCGCCGACCTGAACAAGCTCGGCGACGAGCTGCGCTTCGTGCTGATCACCTCGGCCGCCAGCGTGGTGCCGTTCGTCCAGGCCCCGGCCGATGCCGTGGCAACCGAAGTGGAAGGTCTCAAGCTGAAGGTGGTCAAGTCCGGCCATGTCAAATGCGGCCGTTGCTGGCACTTCCGCGCCGATGTGGGCAGCCACCCGGAGCATCCGGAAATCTGCGCCCGTTGCGTCGACAACCTGAGCGGTTCGGGCGAGGTGCGCCACTATGCCTAATGCGTCCGCGGGGCGTTTCGGGCGCCTTGCCTGGCTCTGGCTGAGCCTGGTGGTGCTGGTCCTCGACCAGGCCACCAAGGTCTACTTCGAGGGCGCGCTGAGCCTGTACCAGCAGATCGTGGTCATCCCTGACTACTTCAGCTGGACACTGGCCTACAACACCGGCGCGGCGTTCAGCTTCCTGGCCGACAGCTCCGGCTGGCAGCGCTGGCTGTTCGCCGTGATCGCCGTGGTGGTCAGCGCCGTGCTGGTGGTCTGGCTCAAGCGTCTGGGGCGTAACGAGACCTGGCTGGCCGTGGCCCTGGCCCTGGTGCTGGGCGGTGCATTGGGCAACCTGTACGACCGCGTGGTGCTCGGCCATGTGGTCGACTTCATCCTGGTGCACTGGCAGAACCGCCACTACTTCCCGGCCTTCAACCTGGCCGACAGCGCCATTACCGTGGGCGCGGTGATGCTGGCGCTGGATATGTTCAAGAGCAAGAAGTCCGAGGAAGCCGTCCATGACTGAGACCCGTATCGGCCAGAACACCGAAGTCACCCTGCACTTCGCGCTGCACCTGGAAAACGGCGACACCGTCGACAGCACCTTCGACAAGGCCCCGGCCACGTTCAAGGTCGGCGACGGCAACCTGCTGCCGGGCTTCGAGAACGCCCTGTTCGGTTTCAAGGCCGGTGACCAGCGCAAGCTGAGCATCGCCCCGGAGAACGCCTTCGGCCAGCACAACCCGCAGAACGTGCAGGTGATGCCGCGCTCGCAGTTCGAAGGCATGGAGCTGTCCGAAGGGCTGCTGGTGATCTTCAACGATGCCGCCAACACCGAACTGCCAGGTGTGGTAAAAGCGTTCGACGATAACCAGGTGACCATCGATTTCAACCATCCACTGGCTGGCAAGACCTTGAACTTCGAGGTGCAGATCCTCGACGTGAAGGCCGTGTGAGCCTGGAGCCGAGCATGCAAATCAAACTCGCCAACCCGCGCGGCTTCTGTGCGGGGGTCGACCGGGCGATCGAGATCGTCAATCGCGCCCTGGAAGTCTTCGGCCCGCCGATCTACGTGCGCCACGAAGTGGTGCACAACAAGTTCGTGGTCGAAGACCTGCGCAACCGTGGCGCGGTGTTCGTCGAAGAGCTGGACCAGGTGCCGGACGACGTCATCGTCATCTTCAGCGCCCATGGCGTTTCCCAGGCCGTGCGCCAGGAAGCCGCGGGCCGTGGCCTGAAGGTGTTCGATGCCACCTGCCCGCTGGTGACCAAGGTGCATATCGAGGTGGCCAAGTACAGCCGTGATGGCCGTGAGACCATTCTCATCGGCCATGAAGGGCACCCGGAAGTCGAAGGCACCATGGGCCAGTACGACGCCAGCAACGGCGGTGCCATCTACCTCGTCGAGGACGAGGACGATGTTGCCAGGCTGCAGGTGAACGACCCCGACCACCTGGCCTTCGTCACCCAGACCACGCTGTCGATGGACGACACCAGCCGGGTGATCGACGCCCTGCGCGCACGCTTCCCGAACATCGGTGGCCCGCGCAAGGACGACATCTGCTACGCCACGCAAAACCGCCAGGACGCCGTCAAGCAACTGGCCGACGAGTGTGACGTGGTGCTGGTGGTCGGCAGCCCCAACAGCTCCAACTCCAACCGTCTGCGCGAGTTGGCCGAGCGCATGAGCACCCCGGCCTACCTGATCGACGGTGCCGAGGACCTGCAACGCAGCTGGTTCGACGGTGTCCAGCGCATCGGCATCACCGCCGGTGCCTCGGCGCCCGAAGTGCTGGTGCGTGGCGTGATCGAGCAGCTCAAGGCCTGGGGCGCCACCGGCGCCGAAGAGCTCGACGGCCGCGAAGAGAACATCACCTTCTCGATGCCCAAGGAACTGCGGGTTCGCTCGCTGATCTGACTTAGTCACCTGCACAGCGGCGGTCCTCGTCGCTGCGCAGGCTGACCCGGCCACTGGGGCTCAGCACCACCTGATGCTGGCTGCCAGGCCCGCTGCGCTGGCAGATGTCCAGCGTGATGCCGACAAAGCCGACCCCTATCGGCGCGCCACGCCTGCTGAAACGCACCTCCCGCGTGGAACTGGCCACCACCTTCACCGGCCTGGCCAGACGATGTTCGCGCAACATCTGGCCGTCGTGCTCTTGCGACACGCGCCAACCTTTGCCCCAGTCACCTTCCAATGGATGAACCGTCAGCGCCTGCTGTTGCAGCGCGGCCTGGTTGCGCGCGGCGCGCAGTGCCTGCGCCAGTTCCCGGGCGACGGCGGCCAGTTGCAGGGTTTCGCCGAGCCTGGCGTAGGACGTTGCCCCCAGGTATGTCAGTAGGCTGCCAATCGTCAGTGCGCACATCATTTGTAGCAGTGTTACGCCTTGTTGCTTCACCGTGCATTCCTCCCTGGAAGTGCTTCGCTGTAGCTTCCGGCCTGGCCGCGCGAGGCGCCAGTCAGCCGGTTCGGGCAGACGGCGAGGAAAGATCCCAGGAGGGCGACGATGCGAGCGAAGGAAGGCGGGATGACGCTGCTGGAGGTGCTGCTGGCGATGACGGTGCTGGCGCTTGGGGTGTTCGCCGCAGCGGCCTTGCAGGTGCGTGGCATGCAGGCGGCCGAGAGCGCCCGGCGCGACGGTCAGGCGTTGCAACTGGCCCAGGGCATGCTCGAGCAGGTGAGGGCCAGCGGCACGCTCGAAGCGGTGGAGGAGAGTGCCTGGCGCTCGCGGGTTACCCAGGTGCTTGGCGCCTCGGCACAGGGGCGGATCAGGCACCACGCCGGCATGTTGGAGCTGCAGGTGAACTGGCCGGCCCAGGCAGAGGGCCGCCCGGCCTTGCAGTTGCAGGGCAAGGTACTGCCATGAAACGCGGGCAAGCGGGCGCCGGGCTGGTCGAGGTGTTGCTGGCCGTGGCCCTGGGGGCATTGTTGCTGGTGGCGGCGGGCCAGTTGTTCGGCCAGGCCTATCAGGCCTGGCGGCTGCAAGGCGCGGTGGCGAGGCTGCAGGACGATGCGCGCCTGGTCCTGCAGCGCCTGGCCGAGGATATCCGCATGGCGGGCATGTTCGGCTGCCTGCGCCTGGAGGCGGCAGACTTCGCCGATCCGCAGGCTGCGCTAGCCTTCGCCAGGCCGATCGAGGTCAACGCTGACAGCCTCACGCTGGTAGGCGCCGAGCTGCCGGGATTGCTCGGTGCGCCGGACTGGACCGTGCTAACCGATTGTCGCAGTTGGGCGCGGGTCCAGCGTGGGCAGCATGTACCTGGCGATGCCCAGCTGGCCTTGCCGGTGCGCCGGGTTACCTACCGGGTGCGCAATGGCAGCCTGTTGTTCACCAGCAACGCCCAGCACGCCAGCCTGGTCGATAATGTCCGGGCCCTGCGGGTGCGTCAGGGCGACGGTCGCGTCGACATCGAGTTGCTCATGCAGGACCGTGATCACCGGCTGGAGCAGCGCCATATCCTGAGCGTGGCCGTGCGCAATCCTGGGGCTGGCGCATGATTCGCCAGCGTGGGGTGGTGCTCTTGCTGGCCCTGAGCCTCAGCCTGCTGCTTGGCCTGCTGACCGCGCTGGGCATGCGCGAGGCCTTGCTGCAGGCGCGGCAGGTCGGCGAACAATGGCGCAGGGCGCAGGCCTTCGAACAAGCCGAAGCCAGCCTGGTGGAAGGGGCCGCGTTGCTGCAAGGCGGGTTGCCTGCGTTGTGTCTTGACTGCCTGCCGCCTGAGCTGCCGACGGCATCACCTGCCGCGCCGTGGCGAACCACCGACAGTGGCTACGTGCTGCTCCAGCACCTGGGGCAAACACTCCGTGCCGTCGGCCTGCCACAGGACGAGCGGGTCGACCTCGTGCGGATCACGGCGCTGAGCCGCCAGGTGCGTGGCCGACAATTCCTGGAAGCGGTCTATGCCGTGGACGGGCAGGGCAGTATCGGACGCATCAGCTGGCGGCAGCGTCTGGAGGAGGGCTGATATGCAGCGGGGCCTTGGTCTGATCGAATTATTGATTGTCGTGGCGCTGATCGGCATGCTGGCAACCATTGCCTACCCCAGTTACAGCGACCAGCTACGGCGTGCCGCGCGCGGCGAGGTGGTCGGGCTGCTGCAGGATGCGGCGTTGCGCCTGGAACAGCATCGCGCATATGTCGGCGGCTACGCCGACACCGAGCAACTCGTCACGGTATTGTCGGCTGGCAGCCGCTACTACCGCCTGCAGGCTCAGCGCGACGAAGACGCTTTCACACTGCTTGCCCGCCGTGTGACGGAGACGTTCATGGCAGGCGACCGCTGTGGCGACTTCCGCCTCGATCACGCTGGCGTGCGTGACAACCCGGGCGGCAGCGAAGACGAGCAGACATGCTGGGGAAGCTGAAGATCAAAAGGTGCCCGCGCACCGTGGAATTACTTCAGGTGTTGGATCGAACGATGAGCAAGCAAGTAGTGATTGTCGGCGGTGGCGTCATCGGCCTGCTGACGGCGTTGAACCTGGCGGCGGATGTCGACCGGGTGGTGGTGTGCGACCAGGGCGAAGTAGGGCGTGAGTCGTCCTGGGCCGGTGGCGGCATCGTCTCGCCGTTGTACCCCTGGCGTTATAGCCCGGCGGTGACGGCGCTGGCGCATTGGTCGCAGGATTTCTATCCACAGCTGGGCGAGCGTCTGTTCGCCAGCACCGGCATCGACCCGGAGGTCCACACCACCGGGCTGTACTGGCTGGACCTGGACGACGAAGCCGAGGCGCTGGCCTGGGCGGCGCGTGAGCAACGGCCGCTCAGCGCCGTGGATATCTCGGCTGCTTATGACGCGGTGCCTGTGCTGGGTGCGGGCTACCGCCGCGCCGTGTACATGGCGGGCGTGGCCAACGTGCGCAACCCGCGACTGGTGAAGTCGCTCAAGGCGGCGCTGCTGGCGCTGCCCAACGTGACCCTGCGCGAGCATTGCCAGATCAGCGGTTTTGTCCATGAAGGCGGGCGTGTCGCCGGGGTACGTACCGAGCAGGGTGTGCTGGCTGCCGACGAGGTGGTGCTCAGTGCCGGTGCCTGGAGCGGCGATCTGCTGCAGACTTTGGGCCTGAGCCTGCCGGTGGAACCGGTGAAAGGGCAGATGATCCTGTTCAAGTGCGCCGAGGACTTTCTGCCGAGCATGGTCCTGGCCAAGGGCCGCTACGCGATCCCGCGCCGCGATGGGCATATCCTGGTCGGCAGCACCCTGGAGCATGCCGGTTACGACAAGACCCCGACCGCGGATGCACTTGAGAGTCTGAAGGCTTCGGCGGTGGAGCTGCTGCCGGCGCTGGCAGATGCCGAGGTGGTGGGGCACTGGGCTGGCCTGCGCCCTGGGTCGCCGGAAGGCATCCCTTACATTGGCGCGGTGCCGGGGCATGAGGGGCTATGGCTAAACTGCGGGCATTACCGCAACGGGCTGGTGCTGGCGCCGGCGTCGTGCCAACTGTTCAGCGACCTGCTGCTGGGGCGTGCGCCGATCATCGATCCGGCGCCGTATGCGCCTAAAGGGCGGCTGGGGTAAGTTCGTCGGGCCCGCTGTGCGGGCCT
>NZ_JBOBDQ010000089.1:0-15681 GCF_050586565.1 Pseudomonas sp. WC1 | reverse complement strand
AGTGTGGTGTTTCACAAATAACGACCATAACTCGCGGCGCTTTTTGCGCTCATGCGGCGTTGTCGCTCCTCGCCGTAGCTGGGCTACGACTCGTCGCGACGCCTTGCCTGAGCGCAAAAATCGCTCGCGAGTTATTGGTCGTATTTGCAAAACACCACACTAGCTGCCCACGCCCACGCCCTGTAAGGTGAGCCACCCGGCTCACCCAAAGGATTGCGTGCAATGATCACCTGCCACCTCAAGTACATCATCGACCCCTACCAGGTCCCCGCCTTCGAAGCCTACGGCAAGCTGTGGATCGGCCTGGTCAACCGCATGGGCGGCAGCCATCACGGCTACTTCCTGCCCAGCGAAGGCGCCAACAATGTCGCCTATGCCCTGTTCAGCTTCCCCAGCCTGGCGGCCTACGAGCAGTACCGCAAAGCTTCGGAAACCGACCCCGAGTGCATCGCCGCCTTTGCCCTGGCCACCGAGCAGCGTTTCATCCTCAGCTATGAGCGCAGCTTCCTGCGGCCCGTGCTCGACTGAATTTCCCAGGCAAGACCCAGGCTCCTGCAGGCGCCGGTAAAGCCAACGGCAAACGCCACTGAACTATTGCACCTCGATCACGATCCTCACCTAAGCACCCTCGACCCAGGATCGTCGATCGACAAGGAGCCTAGCCAGTGACCACTACCACCCTCCCCCGTTGCACCCCAGGGCCGCTGCACGCGACCCTGCTCGCCGGCAGCGTGCCGCTGTTCCTCGGCGCCCTGCTCAGCGACATTGCCTACTACCAGAGCTACCAGATCCAGTGGAGCAACTTCGCCGCCTGGCTGATCGCCGGGGCCCTGCTATCCAGTGGCCTGGCGCTGCTGTTTGCCCTGGCCAACCTGATCCGGGCGCCACGCAAGGCCGGTCGCCCGCTGCTGTACGTGCTGTTGCTGCTGGTCACCTGGGTACTGGGCCTGGTCAACGCCTTCGAGCACGCCAAGGACGCCTGGGCCGTGATGCCCGCAGGCCTGGTGCTGTCAGTAGTGGTCACGGTGCTGGCCATGATCGCCACCTGGGCCGGCCTGACCCGCCTGCGCACGGAGGGCGAAGCATGAAGCACGCATTGAGCGCCCTGAGCATGGCCCTGCTGCTCAGCGCCTGTGGCGGCGACGGCGAGAAGACCCAGGCCCATGGTCCGGACCCGAAATTGCCGTCTCCCGAGCGCGGGCTGCTGCCAAGCATGAAGATCGCCCAGCCGGCCGTCTGGGGTGAGCAAAAACCCCAGGTGCCCCAGGGCTACCGCATCAGCGCCATCGCCACCGACCTGAAGATCCCGCGCCAGACCCTGGTGCTGCCCAATGGCGACATCCTCGTTGCCGAGGGGCGTGGCGGCAACGCCGCCAAGCTCAAGCCCAAGGACGTGATCGCCAGCCAGATCAAGGCCAAGGGCAACACCCAGGTCAAGGGCGGCAACCGCCTTACCCTGCTGCGCGACGCCGACGGCGACGGCCGCTACGAACTGCAGACGGTGTTCGCCGAACACCTCAATGCCCCCTATGGCCTGGCCTATGCCGACGGCAAACTGTACGTGGCCAACCAGGACGCGCTGGTACGCTTCGATTACCAAGACGGCCAGACCCAGGCCGGCAGCCCGCCGACCAAGGTCACCGACCTGCCCGCCGAGATCAACCACCACTGGACCAAGTCGTTGGCCATCAGCCCCGACGGCCGCTACCTGTACGTCGGCATCGGCTCCAACAGCAACATCACCGAGCGTGGCATGGAGGCGGAGGTCGACCGCGCCATGGTCTGGCAGGTGGACGCTGCGACCGGTGCCCACCGGCCTCATGCCACCGGCCTGCGCAACCCGACCGCGCTGGCCATCCAACCACGCGACGGCAAACTGTGGGCAGTGGTCAACGAGCGCGACGAACTGGGCCCGGACCTGGTGCCGGACTACCTGACCTCGGTGCAGGAAGGCGCGTTCTATGGCTGGCCATACAGCTACTGGGGCCAGAACGTCGATGACCGCGTGCGGCCGCAGAACCCGGACAAGGTGAAAGCCGCGATCAAGCCCGACTACAGCCTGGGCTCGCATGTGGCGGCGCTGGGCGTGGCCTTCTCCAACCCGGCCATGGGCGAACCGTTCGCCGACGGGGTCTTCGTCGGCGAACACGGCAGCTGGAACCGGCCGAACCCGGTGGGCTACAAGGTGATTTTCGTGCCGTTTCGCAACGGCAAGCCCGCCGGCGAGCCGGTGGATTTCGCCACCGGTTTCCTCGGTGAGGACGGCAAGACCCGTGGCAGGCCCGTGGGGGTGACCGTCGACCCGAAGGGGGCGTTGATCATTGCCGACGACCTGGCCAACACCCTGTGGCGGGTGACTCGCGAGCCGTAGGGGCGCCAGCGCTTTTCAGGTGCTCAACACGAGCGTGCAGCGCTCGCGTTGCGCACGTGGCTACCGCCATGCACATTTTGCAAGGCGCGTTCAGGCCTTGCCTGCAAACGACTCCAAGGCTTTGATGAAATCCTGCAACGGCAGGTGTACGGCCGGCCAGCCTTCGATGTAATAGTGCTCGATCACCACCGCGTCCTCTTCGAACGCAACATGGTAGGCATTGCCACTGTAGGGCTCCACCACTCGGTTGAGGCGCGCGGCAAGGGCCTTTTCCAGCAAATGCTCGCGTGCCACGGCCGTCACCTCATCGTCCAGGAACTGCTGCAGACTGCTGGGTGGGATGTTGGACATCAGCAAACTCCTTTGTCGTGCTGACGAAAAGAGCCGGGCATCACGCCCGGCCCTGCAGAGAGTGACGCAGAATCAGTAGTCAGGATAGGCGGTGGTTACCACCGTGCCACTGGCGTTCATATAGCCGACGATGTTGAAGGACGCCGCCGGGTTGCCCGCCTGGCAACTCGCCCCCGACGGCCCGTGGAACTCGCCGTTTACCAGCCCGGTGCGGTTGTTGTACGCGTTCTGGATGGCCGCCACCACGTTGGCTTGTGAGCAAGTGTCAGGAAACATCGTGGAGACGGTCTTGGTGCCGGTCGCGCCATTCTGGGTGATGTTGAAGTTGCGCAGCACGTAGATCCCGGCCGGACCACGCGGGGTATTGGTGGTGGCAGCGGTAAAGGTCACGGTGGCAGGTGACTGGCCGTTCGGCCTGCTGTGAAAGCCCTTGGCCCGGTTGCCGGCAGCCTGCACCTGAACCTCACCACAGAACACATGCTGCTGGTTGACCGCGGGCGCGCCGCCCGAGTTGGGTTGCGGGCATTGCACGGCGGCCTGGGCAGGCGCCATCGGCACCAGGGTGAAGGCCAAGCTGCCGATAATTGCCAGACCAGCCAGCACGGCACGTGCAGGGGTTGCTACGAAAGTCTTTTTCATCTTGAAGCTCCTTTTTGCAGTGACAGGACGTTGTTGTCCTCTGGCTCCGCCGCTGCCGGCGGAAAGCGGGAGTGGGGTCAGCCGAGCAGCAGCCACTTGGCCCGGGCTAGATAAGCGGCACGATCATCGAGGCCGTTGAAGCCGCCGTTGACGCGCCGGGTGACTTCGCGCAGATCATCCTTGTCGGCCCAGTCGTTGAGCTTGCGGTTGGCCCAGAACCAGCCGGCGACATCCACCGCCAGGGCCGGGTCGCTGCTCACCAGGGCGGGGTCGTCCTTGTTCTCGAAGTCGCGCGTGCAGTACTGGCCGTACTGGCGATAGTTGGCGCGGCCGGTGAGCTGAATCAGGCCACGCCCCTTGAAGCGCGGGCCGTCGCCCGGCTGCAGGTTGCCGAGGTCCTTGCGCCCTTCGTAGGCACTGCCGCTGGCCAGCTCTTCGGTGTATCGAAGGCAGCCACTCTCATGGGCGATCTGGGCGAGGAAGTGAGCAATACGCAGTGGCGTATCGATGCGGTAGCGGGTCAGCACCTCCAGCAACGGCTGATGGAACGCCGTGATGCGTGCGCTGCTGGCGTTGATCAGCGCCAACCACAGCTTGGCCACGCCGAGCCCGCCGGGCAGCCCGACCCGCAAGGCGGCCAGGGTCGTGTCGCCCGGCGCTACCGGTTTGCCGGCCGGGCTGCCGATGATCTGCTGGAAGCTCTCAAGGGCGCTGCGCGTGCCTGCGCCCCAGAGGCCATCGGTGCCGAGCGCGCAACTGAAGCCGCGTTGCCCGCTGTTGAGGTTGAGCAGCAGTTGCAGGCTGCGCACATCGGCGGGCGCATTGCTACCGCCGGTTCCTACGGTGTTGGTGATGCACATGGTCTGCTCCTTTTTCGGGCAAGCCGCTCCCCGTGGGGCAGCGGGCAGGCCGTGCCTTGGTGTCGAAGCGAGAGGTGTCGTGGGGGTTGGCGCTACTTACCGGATGGCAAGAGCGTCAGGCTGTAAGCCAGCTTGTTGCGTTGGGTAAACAGTTGCACCTGCAAGCCACCGCCACCCTGGCTGCTCTGCAGGTAACCCTGCGCCAGTTGCCCGCACAGGCCAGCGCCTGCGCCATCCAGGCCATAGCTGTTGACCTGCCCGTTGGCCCCGCTGTACTCCAGGTCGAAGCCGCATTTCCAATTGCCGTTGAAACGCACCTTGCCGGCGCGATCCCCCAACCCGGCGGCGGGCTCAATGTCCAGGACGACGGGGATGTCGCGGCCATCGTCCTTGAAGGTGCCGCGGTACTCGACGGCCCAGGCCGATGCCAGGCTGGTGAGGGCCAACGCCCCCACCAGTGCAGTTGCCAACTGTTTCATGGTGACTCTCCTTGTTGGTTGAATGCAGGGTTCAGAACGCCAGCACCAGCCCCGCCCACTTGGCGATGCTCAGGGCCAGGTCAGGCTGGATCGCGCCCAGAGCCACCAGCGCAGACAGCACCGCAGCGGCGATGGCGCACAGCACGCGCCTGGTGGTGGACATACGCGCCGGTTGCGCGTTTTTTTTCTTCAGGATCGTGCGCATGGTTCGAGTCTCCTGGGTTGACAGCAGCAGCCGCATCGAGCGGTCAGTTCGCCTGGCCATCAGCGGGCCTCCGGTAGTGCCCGAACAGCTCGCCATCGAGGCGCACGACGATCGCCGCATGGGCATCGCCGGGCACGACAATGCTCAGTTCATGCAAGGTCTGCTTACCGCGTGGCGGGCGGCCGACCCGCAACGCCAGGCAGCCCGAGACATCGCCTGGCTCGACGGTCGCGGCCAGCGACACCTCCATCTGGGCGATGCGGATGCCCGGCCAACGCGCCCCTGTGACCTGCTGGGCGCCGGCCATGGCACCGCCGAGGGCCTGGACGAATTCTTCGAGGTGGTTCATCACGAGGCCTCCTGCTCGTCAGGCAGCCAGAACGGCCGACGGGCGAAGCCCACGTGGTAGATGAGCGACTGCAGCACCACCTGGTGCTCGCCGATGTTGAGCAGGTTGAAGCTCTTCTCGATGCCGACGATGCGCCCCTTCGGCGGCTCGCAGAGACAGCGGTTGAGCAGCGCGGTCTGCGCCTGGATCACATCCTGCGACGTCAGCTTCTCCGGATCGGTGCTGCCGACGACGATGCGTTTCACATATCCCACGTCCGTTAGATCGAACATCACGGAACTCCTTTCCGGAAAAGACTGACGGCCAACCCCCGGTCAAGGCTCAGGCGAACCCAGGGCTGACGCTGGGCCGCTCACCCTTTACTGCTGGGTGATGGCTTTTGGCGCAACCGACTGCGAGATCATGTCCAGCACCCGGGCCAGCCCTTCCGGCATTCCGTCGTCGGCGGCGTGCACCTCGACGTGGTACTTGGCCGACTGGTCGGTGGAACGGGTGTTCTCCTTGTGCGAGGACACCGAGCCTGAGATGTTGACTTTGGCGCTGAACGGCCCCCAGCCCACACTGGCCTCGGCCGACATCGCCGCCTGGGCGTCGGTGGCTTCGCGCGATTGCTCGGAGTTCTTCACCTCCATGTCGAAGGTGATGTCGACCTTGTTGATCGACAGGTTCGGCACCTTGACCACCGCCAGCAGCGGTACTTCCAACTCGACCCGTTCCATGGGGATGGTGCCGTCGTCGGGCTTGCTGGTGGAGGGACGGTCGAAGCGGAAGCTGACCGTACGCACATCACCCACCCGGTTGGGGTCGGTGTTGTTCGGGTCAGGCGCCGGTGGCAGGAAGCCGATCACCTTGATGAAGTCGGCGGTAGCGTTGGCCAGGCGGACCTGGGCGTCGCAGGCGGCGGTCAGCGGACCACCGATCAGGTCGCCCATGGGCAGGCCGCGGAACTGGTCACCCATCGAGAAGTTAGCCATTTCTGTGTCTCCTAGATCAATTTATCGAGGTTTTGCAACAGCCGAGCCATCCCCTCCGACGGGGGCTGGGTTTCGACTTTGAGGGTGACGCGCGCCAGTGGCCCGCCTTCACCATTGCGGCGAACGCCCAGGTCGACGTTCAGAGCCTTGTGGTTCTCGCTCGGCCAGCCCGAGCCATCGGCGCCGGCATTGGCCGGTCCGACGTTCGCAGCCGAGCCGTCATCGGCGTTCAGCCCTACCTCGAACGAGATTTCCATGTCCTTGACGGCCATCAGCCGTGCCCCCACCAGCGACAGCAGCGGCACACGCACCACGCGCTCCTCGCCTTCGCGCGCTTCGGGCGAATGGGACGGCAGGCGCACATCGATGCTCACCGGTCGGTTGTCTTCGTCGAAGTACTGGCGCACGGTCGATACCTGAAAACGCTGGATCTTGTCCTGCGCCTCTGCGACCGCGCCGGCGATGCTCTGGATGAGGTGGTGGAGGGATTGATTCGCCACGTCCGACGCTCCTTGTCTGTTGCGGTGCCGATGCCGTCCGGGTGGCTTCGCAGTTCGTGCGTTGCAGGTTCAGGCCCTGACGACGGCACCGGATTGAAGGGTGGTTGGGTTACCCGTTGAATCCAGATTACGGTCAGGGCCACGCACTGTCCGGGGCTGGGCGTCCCAAAAACCTGGTCAGCCGTCCCAGGATGCGGGGGTTACTGGCCAGCCAGTTCATGCAGCCAACGGGCCAGTGAAGGCGGGGCGTGCGCGCCGCTCGCCGCGGCGTAACTGGCACCCAGCTCACCGCGCTGCAGCGCCCTCCGGGCGGCACGGGGCGACAGGCCGAAGGCCTTGCGAAACGCCTTGCTGAAATGCCCTTCGTCGGTGAACCCGTAGACATAAGCCAGGTCGCCGATACGCCGCCCGGCATTGGCGGGCTCGCCCAACGCCAGCAGGCAACGCCGCAGACGCCGTTGCAGCAGATAGCGCGCTACCCCGCCGAACGGTTCGAACGCCCGGTACAACTGGCTGCGCGAGGTACCCAGTGCCTTGGCCACAACGGCCGGGGTAAGGTCGTCACGCTGCAGGTTGCCCTCGATGTAACGACGGGCGCGCCGCCCCAAGGTCTCGGCGTCCGGTACGACAAGCGCAGGGTCGGTCACCGCGCTGGCCAGGCACGCGGCGATCACATGGAGCAAGGGCTCGGTCAGCCGTGTGCAGTCATCCTCGGTCAGGCGCGGTGCGGCCACCGCCAGCGACGCCAGCAGGCGCCCCAGAAGGCCGCCCATCGTGCTTTGCCGGCACAATCGCAGGCCATGGAGTTGCCCCTTGGCATGGGGCACCACTACGCGCGGGATGACCAGGCTCAGCCCCTCGCCTGCGGCCATGCCGAATGTCGCCGGCTGGGCCAGGTCCAGCACCACTACATCCTGCACGCGCACGCGTAGGCCATTGCCGCCGGCCAGCCCACGTTGCAGCGGCAGGTACAACACATAGTGATCCAGGTCACACCAGGCCAGACGCGCTCGATCACGCACATAGCGGGCAGCGTCCAGGCGACCGCTACACAACAGGAACCGCTTGAAATGAAAGACCGCGAGCGAGGCGTCAACCGAGGTCCCGGCACGAGCCGTGGTGCCGAACAGCACCGAGGGCCAGCCGGGATGATTTTCCTGACCGAGGTGCAGGTGGGGCAGCAGCGTGGCGCGGTCGATTGGCGTTGCGTGAATATCCATGGGATTGGCTCTTCCGTCCGTAGTAGAGCCGGAAAAGTGGTCCACAACTGACCAGTTCGTAGCCAATCGCCATCATCAATGTCAGAGGATGCCTTGCGCTGCCGTAATCACCCATGCGCGGCTTTCACAAAAGAACAACCACCCGGCCTAAAACCGAGATTTTTTCCGTAACGAAAATGTAATATTCGCTTTCGCATACCTATAACAAGCTGGGAGCTTCACATGTTTGCCTTCTTCCGCCCTGCCGCGCACCAGGCGCCGCTGCCCGACGAGCGCGTCGACAGCACCTATCGCCGCCTGCGCTGGCAAATCTTCGCCGGGATCTTTTTCGGCTATGCCGGCTACTACCTGCTGCGCAAGAACTTCTCCCTGGCCATGCCCTACCTCATCGAGGAAGAGGGCTACACCCGCGGCCAGCTTGGCCTGGCGATCTCCGCCATCGCCATCGCCTACGGTTTGTCCAAGTTCCTCATGGGCCTGGTCTCGGACCGCTCCAACCCACGCTACTTCCTGCCCTTCGGCCTGCTGATCTCGGCCGGGGTGATGTTCATTTTCGGTTTCGCGCATTGGGCCACGTCCAGCGTGACGATCATGTTCGTGCTGCTGTTCATCAACGGCTGGGCCCAGGGCATGGGCTGGCCGCCAAGCGGCCGGACCATGGTGCACTGGTGGTCGCAGAAAGAGCGCGGCAGCGTGGTGTCGGTGTGGAACGTCGCCCATAACGTCGGTGGCGGCCTGATCGGCCCGCTGTTCCTGCTGGGCCTGGCCTGGACCAACGACTGGCATGCGGCCTTCTACGTGCCTGCCACGGTTGCCGTGCTGGTGGCCGTGTTCGCCTTCGCCACCATGCGCGACACTCCGCAGTCGGTCGGCCTGCCACCGGTCGAGCAGTACAAGAACGACTACCCCGAAGGCTACGATGAGAGCCACGAGCAGGAGTTCAGCGCCAAGCAGATCTTCGTCCAGTACGTGCTGTGCAACAAACTGCTGTGGTACATCGCCCTGGCCAACGTGTTCGTCTACCTGCTGCGCTACGGCGTGCTGGACTGGGCGCCGACCTACCTGAAGGAAGCCAAGCACTTCAGCGTCGACACCACCTCGTGGGCCTACTTCTTCTACGAGTGGGCAGGCATCCCCGGCACCCTGCTGTGCGGCTGGATGTCCGACAAGATCTTCCGCGGCAACCGTGGCCTGACCGGCATCGTGTTCATGGCTTTGGTCACCGTGGCCACCCTGGTGTACTGGCTCAACCCGCCGGGCAACCCGACCATCGACATGATCGCGTTGTTCGCCATCGGCTTCCTGATCTATGGTCCGGTGATGCTGATCGGCCTGCAGGCGCTGGAACTGGCGCCGAAGAAAGCCGCCGGTACCGCGGCAGGCTTCACCGGGTTGTTCGGTTACCTGGGTGGCTCGGTCGCGGCCAGCGCGGCGATGGGCTACACCGTCGACCACTTCGGCTGGGACGGTGGCTTCGTGATGCTGGTCAGCGCGTGCGTGCTGGCGATTGCGTTCCTGATTCCGACCTTGCGTCATACCAAGGTGGCCAGTGCAGGTCGTGAGGCAGTGGCCTGACAGCCTCGGCCGACACTCAGGTAAAAGCCCGGGGCCTGCACCCCGGGCTTTTTTCAAGCGGCTTGATGCAACCGCGTGATCACCGGTTGCTGACGCTGGCGCGCCTGCCAGATGTCGTAGTCCACCTGGATCGTCAGCCACAGCCGCGCCGTGCTGATGCCGGCCATTTCCAGGCGTACCGCCAGGTCCGGAGAAACCGCCGCTCGGCCATGAAGGACCCGCGACAGCGCCTCACGCGAGAAACCCAGATGCTCGGCGAACGCCTTGACCGTCAGGCCCAAGGTCGGCAGGACATCTTCACGCAGGGTTTCGCCGGGGTGAGGCGGGTTGTGCATAGCCATGATCCAGACCTCCCGTTTCAGAGCGAGGAAGTGTCACCCGGTGAGTCAGGACCCACCAACTGCTAACTGTGACTTGATACTTCAACTTCGTGGTACATCACCCTTGCTACCAGCCGTTTAAGGGTCTTTTGGGCGCAAAGGTTGTTGACCGCATCAGGGCCTCCAAGTATCCGCCGCAAGCCTTGCAGCGCCTATCAGATCGAGCGCCGCCCGCGCGGCGCATCGCTGGCAAGCCAGCTCCCACATCTGTTTCGGGCCAGTTATGCCTGCGCCGCCGCGGCTGTACGCCTTGTCGGTACGACGCAGTTTCAGCGTGTGCACCACTGGCGTCCTACCTGTCTCAAGACATGCACCAAGGCGGACAGCGATAACCTCACAGGACAGACTGGCCCGAAACAGATGTGGGAGCTGGCTTGCCAGCGATGCGCCGCGCGGGCGGCGCTCGATATCCCAGGCACTGCAAAGCTTGCGCCGGACACCTGGTGGCTGCCCGCAGGATGCGCCACCTCAATGCCGTGTCTGCGGCTCACCTGGTATCTGTACCTGCGCCAACGCCGAGTCCAGCAGCGCGCGCACGGTTTCCATCTCGTGCACCGCCATCAGCGCCAGCGTTGCACCGAGCGAATGCGGATGCGAGGCCAGCACCGACTGATGGGCTACGATCAGGGCGCAGCGTACATATTCCGCTGCCTGGATCAGGGTGTCTTCAAGATGATAAGGGGAAGGATTGGATGACGGTGGATCCGGGACGATCTTTAACATGGCACTGCTCCCTTTGCTTGAAAGATACCGCCATTCAATACCTTGCAAGTAATGGTGGCGGTCGTGTGCAGGGCTGCAAGACCGGGGCAATAGGAGAAAACCCGGCTGGCCCGAAGGCCACCCACACACAACCGCCATAAATCAGCCACAGACAAACGTCAGCAGCATAGCGGTTAGCGCTAGGCTTCCTATCACACACAGGCTTGCAGACCTGGTCGCTGAATTGGCAACGACCGAAGGAGCCTAGATTGATGAGAAAACCTAGCAATGGCCAAGGAGGGGTAAAAGGATGATTCGGAAACGGACTACAAGCAATGAGGAAAATCTGATCGTTCTGCGGATGTAGGATTAACTTTCAGGCCGCTACATTGTGCTTTCACCTGCCTGTTCGGGTATCCAGCATGGATGAAACGACAGTAGCGGCAAGCAGATCCCCCATAGTAGCGTCTTGCCTCTACCGCCCGGATGGGCGAGCACGCACTGGAGCGCAAATGGAATTTGTAGAACGTCTCAACGCGATGGCCGCCAAGGTCAACCAACTGGCTTCGAGCATTCAAACTGAAGAAGCTACTAAAACTGCATTCATCATGCCCTTTATCCACTCCGTTCTGGGCTACGACGTTTTCGACCCGTCCGAAGTTGTCCCAGAATACGTCTGTGACGTAGGCACAAAGAAAGGTGAGAAAATTGATTACGCCATATTGAAAGATGGTGAAATCCAGATACTCATCGAAACAAAGAAAATTGGCGAACCGCTCAACATCAACCATGCCAGTCAATTGTTCCGCTACTTCCACGTCACAACCGCCAGAATTTCAATATTGACGAATGGGCGGCATTACCGCTTCTTCACAGACCTTGACGCACCGAACAAAATGGACGAAAAGCCATTTTTGGAAGTCGACCTTCTCGATATTGATGAGCACGTTATCCCGGAGCTGCAGAAGCTTACAAAATCAGCTTTCGACGTTGACTCAATAATCAATGCAGCAGGAGAGCTCAAGTACGTCGGGCAGATCAAACGAGTCATCGCATCACAATTCAGCCAACCTGACGACGACTTTATAAAATTCTTCGCCTCACGCGTCTACGACGGCGTTATCACTCAAAAGGTGAGAGAGCAATTCGGCCTGCTGACTCGCAAGGCAGCATCTCAATTCTTGAATGACCAGATCAACGATCGCCTGAAGTCAGCCATGAGTGGTGTTTCTTACCCAACCCCTGCTGAAAAGGTTGTTACCGAAACGCAGAGTGATCCCTCGGATAACGCAGAAGATCGCATTCAAACCACAATGGATGAGTTGGAAGGCTTCCACATAGTCAAAGCTATTGTCCGTACCACTGTGGACTCCAAACGTGTCATCCACCGAGATACGCAGAGCTATTTCGGGATTCTGCTGGACGACAACAACCGAAAACCGATTACCCGGCTTCACTTCAACCGTTCACAAAAATACATCGGTATTTTCGACAAAGATAAAAATGAGACACGCCACCCCATTAACTCATTAGACGACATCTACGAATTCGCTGACCAGTTAAGGGACACCGTGGGCTATTACGAGTAAAGATAAAGACGCCCTAGCCACTGGAGTACAGCCAGGGCGAAGGCAACCTACCGTGTCACCATCAACTGCCTCCCGCCCGATCCCGCACCGGACACTGCGCCCGGTGCAGGTTCAGCGCCGTATTGATGATGCCGATATGGCTGAACGCCTGCGGGAAATTCCCCAGCATCCGTTTGCCCACCGGGTCGTACTGCTCGGCCAGCAATCCCACGTCATTGCACAAGGCCGTGAGCCGTTCATAAAGCCCCTGTGCCTCCTCCTGCCGCCCCAGCAGCACGTAGACATCCGCCAACCAGAACGAACACACCAGGAACGTCCCCTCCCCTGGCGTCAGGCCGTCGCTGCAACTGTCGCTGTCGTAGCGCAGCAGCAGGCCGTTGCGCAGCAGGCGGGTTTCGATCTGTTCGAGTGTGCGCAGGAAGCGTGGATCGTCGGCGGGCAGAAAGCCGGTCAGGGCAATTTGCAGCAGGCTCGCGTCGAGCTCGGTCGAGCCGTAGGCCTGGACGAAGTGGCGCCCGTCGGCATCCAGCCCGCGGCGGCAGACCTCGTCACGGATCTGGTCCGCCACCTGGCGGTAATGTCGCCCCCGTTCACGCCCTTCCTCGGTGGTGTCGGCCAGGCTCGCCGAGCGGTCGAAGGCAACCCAGGCCATGACCTTGGAGTGCACGAAGTGCTGGCGACCGCCGCGCACCTCCCACAGCCCCTCGTCGGGCTCGCGCCAGATGCTTTCAAGGTACGGCAGGATCGAGCGGGCGATGGCGGCGCTGCGCGGATGCCGCGGCAGCCCGCCCTTGATGGCCTGGGTCATGGCGTCGGCCAGTTCGCCGTAGATATCGAGCTGCAACTGCTCGGAAGCGGCATTGCCGACCCGCACCGGCTGCGAATGCTCGTAACCGGCCAGCCAGGGCAGGCTGAACTCCGGCAGGTCGCGCTCCCCCGCCAGCCCATACATGATCTGCATCTGCTCGGGGTTGCCCGCCACCGAGCGCAGCAGCCACTCGCGCCAGGCCTGGGCCTCGTCGAAGTAGCCAAGGTTCATCAGCGCCAGCAAGGTCATGGTGGCGTCGCGCAGCCAGCAGTAGCGGTAGTCCCAGTTGCGCTCGCCACCGACACGCTCGGGCAGCGAGGTGGTGACGGCGGCGACCATGCCCCCGGTGGGCGCGTAGGTCATGGCCTTGAGGGTCAGCAGCGAACGGCGTACCCGCTCGGTGTATGGGCCGACGTCGGGGCAGCGGGCGGCGAAGGTCTGCCATTGGTCGATTGTCTGCTCGAGGTCGTGGTCGACATCGCAACCGGGCTGCACAGGCAGATGCGAGGGCTGGTGGCAGAGGCTGAACACCTGGCGCTCACCGGCGCGCACGCGAAACCGGGCGACGCTGTGGTGGTCCCGGCCATGGGTCTCGGTGCTGCTGCGCAGGATCAGGCGATCGGGGCCGGCAACCGCGCTCAGGGTCAGCGGGTCGAGTTTCTCCACCCAGGGCACGCTGCGGCCATAGTCGAAGCGCAGCACCAGGTCCATCTCGAACGCCGTCTCGCCGGCCAGGCCCTCGACAATGCGCAGCACAGCATTGGGTTCGCCCAGGGGCATGCAGTCGAGCACGCGGGCGCGACCGCTGGCGGTGGTCCAGCTGGTTTCCAGTACCAGGGTGTCGTCGAGGTAGCGGCGGGCGCTGTGATCGACCGGGTCGCTGGGGGCGATGCGCCAACGGCCGTTTTCCTCGTTGCCCAGCAATGCGGCGAACACCGCGGGAGCGTCGAAGCGTGGCAGGCACAGCCAGTCGAGGGCACCGTCGCGGTTGATCAGGGCGGCACTGCGACAGTTGCCGATGAGGGCATAATCTTCGATCAGGGCGGGCATCGCGGGTCCTCAGGCGGTGGGCGTGAGTTTGGATGCCGAAGGGGGATTGCAGGTTCCGTTGCGATGCACTCGGTGCAGGCTACCGAGGCGTTCGAATCGATGCGCAAGAACATTGATCCACGGCACAGACCCACTGTTGCGCTGTGTTAGAAATACCGGGCCAGTGGTTTCCTGACCTGAGTGATTTGTCGACGATCTCGTTGCCGGACTGGAAACTGTTCTGCAACGAGGAGAATATTGCCAGGATCGAACCTACCGGCGGCCTGTAGGGCACACCTGCGCACCTACCGCCAACGGCGGTAGGCTCGCCGCAAACTCATCCCAGCCTGTGCCACTCGCGCTTGTCCCGCGCCAGCAGCTCGTCGCCGGCCTCGGGGCCATCCTCTCCCGCCGCATACTCATGCACCTCGCCACCCTCGGCCGCCCAGGCATCGAGGAACGGCTGCACGGCACGCCAACCGTTCTCGATATTGTCGGCGCGCTGGAACAGGGTCTGGTCACCGGTAAGGCAGTCGTAGATCAATGTCTCGTAGCCGGTCGCCGGGGTCATCTTGAAGAAGTCCTTGTAGGCGAAACCCAGCTCGACATTCTCCATCACCAGCTCCGGCCCCGGGCGCTTGGCCTGCAGGTCGAACCACATACCTTCGTTGGGCTGGATCTGGATCTTCAGGTAGTTGGGCTTGGGCCGCTCCAGTTCGCTTTCGCGGAACTGCGCGTAGGGCGCCGGCTTGAAGCAGATGGCGATCTCGGTGTCGCGCACGCTCATGCGCTTGCCGGTACGCAGGTAGAACGGCACCCCCGCCCAGCGCCAGTTATCGATCATCACCTTGAGGGCGACATAGGTCTCGGTCTGGCTGTGCGGGGCGACATTGGCCTCCTCGCGGTAGCCGGGGAGTTTCTTGCGGCCCTGCTTGCCGGCGCCGTACTGGCCACGCACGGAATTGCGCAGGGCCATTTTCTGCGACCAAGGGCGAATGGCGCCGATCACCTTGGCCTTTTCACCGCGTACCGCATCAGCGCCGAAGGCCGCCGGCGGCTCCATGGCGACCATCGCCAGCAGCTGGAACAGGTGGTTGGGCACCATGTCGCGCAGGGCGCCGGTATTGTCGTAGAACGCCCCGCGCGTCTCGACGCCGACGGTTTCGGCGGCGGTGATCTGCACGTGGTCGATGTAATGATTGTTCCAGAACGATTCGAACAGGCCGTTGGAGAAACGGCTGACCAGGATGTTCTGCACGGTTTCCTTGCCCAGGTAATGGTCGATGCGGTAGATCTGCCGCTCGTTCATCACCTTGAGCAGGCAAGCGTTCAGCGCTTCGGCGCTGGCAAGGTCAGTGCCGAAGGGTTTCTCCACCACCACCCGGCGAAAGCCGCCACCCGACTCGTCGAGCAGGCCGGCGTCGCCCAGGCGCTGGGCCACCTCGGGGAAGAAGCGTGGCGAGGTGGCCAGGTAGAAGATGGCATTGCCATGGCCGGTTTTAGCGATGCGCCGAACCAGGGCCTGGTAAGTCTCGGGGTCGAGGAAGTCGCCGGTCTGATAGTCCAGGCGCTTGGCCAGTCGCGCCCAGCGCTTCTCGTCCAGGCACTTGGCACGCCCTTCCACGCCCTTGTCCCGGGGCTGCATTGACG
>NZ_JBOBDQ010000088.1:0-15723 GCF_050586565.1 Pseudomonas sp. WC1 | reverse complement strand
CCGGCGAAGGGGGCTGCCATGCAGCCCCCAACCCAAGTCAGTCGAGATGTGGACAAGTTGTCGCATATCTTTCTCGAAGCACTCCACAACTCCCACGCAAGCTATTGTTTCCACAGCTGGAAAACTTTCCACGGATTATGTGGAACCGCCTGTGGAAAACATGGTGGCACCTTGCTCAAGCCCTTGTGTACCGTAGCCTCCAAGGAACTGTTCGTTTTTTGATCAGGTCTTGCTTGTGCATGATTTATTGAGGGTTTTTAGCAGCTGCGCGGTTCATCCACAGCTATCTGAATTCTGTGGATAAGTCTGTGAAAAAACTTTGGACAGACCGCCACAGACGGCAGGTTGAAAGCGTTGCGCCATCACGGGCAGATGTCCACAGCAAGCAAAGGTTCCCTGGAGCCGACAAGTTGCCCCCAATCTGTGGGGAAAGCCTTGTGGATAAGATGCGCATAGCCTGACGAAAGCCTGCAATCACGGGGCTTTTCAGCGTCTGTACGTTTTTTGATCAGTGGCTGAAACGGTTGTCGACAACGCTTGCGCCGGGCATGCTGCAAGGCCTGCCGAGCACACCCAAGGAGAAGAGCATGACGTCCACCGTATTCATCACTGGCGCGACTTCCGGTTTCGGTGAGGCCACCGCCCGCCGTTTCGCCGATGCTGGCTGGAAGCTGGTGCTCACCGGTCGCCGCAAGGAGCGCCTGGATGCGCTGTGCCAAGAACTCTCGGCCAAGACCGAGGTGCATGGGCTGGTGGTCGATGTGCGTGATCGCCAGGCCATGGAGGCCGCCATCGCCAGCCTGCCGCCGAGCTTCGACAAGCTCCAGGGCCTGGTCAACAATGCCGGCCTGGCATTGGGTGTGGATGCGGCGCAGAACTGCAGCCTGGACGACTGGGAAACCATGGTCGACACCAACATCAAAGGCCTGATGTACACCACCCGCTTGCTGTTGCCGCGCCTGATCGCCCACGGGCGCGGCGCGTCGATTCTCAATGTCGGTTCGGTAGCGGGCAACTACCCGTACCCCGGCGCGAATGTGTATGGCGGCACCAAGGCCTTCGTCGGCCAGTTCTCGCTGAGCCTGCGCTGCGACCTGCGCGGCACTGGCGTACGGGTCAGCAACATCGAGCCGGGGCTGTGCGAAAGCGAGTTCTCGCTGGTGCGTTTCGGCGGCGACCAAGCCAAGTACGACGCCACCTACGCCGGTGCCGAGCCGATCCAGCCGCAGGACATCGCCGAGACCATCTTCTGGATCCTCAACCAGCCGGCGCATATCAATATCAACAGCCTTGAGCTGATGCCAGTGAGCCAGGACTGGGCAGGGTTCTCGATCGATCGCTCGCTCAAGGGCTGATGCGCTGCAAGCCCGCTCCCATGCCTGTACGACGCGGGAGCGGCGGTGCGCCGATGCGACTTGCCCCGCGATTGTGTCAGACCAGGCGCTGCAAGCCTTCCAGGCAAGTCGCCAGGTGGTAGGGCGTGGTCGAAGGCATGTCATGGCGGCTCACTGCCCCCTCGCCATCGCGGCACTCATGCCAGCCGCCTTCATGCAGGAAGCGTGACTCCAGCGCCGTGAGCTGTTCCAGCAGCCGCGCCTCGCTTCCCGGTCGCAGGGCCAGTGCCCGCAGGTACTCCACCTGCGCCCAGATACGCTGTGTCGCGTCGATCACCTTGCCGTCCACATCCAGCATCGCCAGTACCGCAGCATCCTTCACGCCGCACTGTTCGGCGAAGTCGAAGGCCCGCTCGATGGAGGCATGCAGCGCAGTACCGCGCAGCAACTCGGAAGTGTCGAGCAGATAGAACCATTCGAACTGGTGTCCCGGCTCGAACCAGTTATCCACAGCCCCGCGCGGTTTCTCCAGCATCAGGCCGTGTTGCGGCTCGATGAACTGCGCCTGCAAGCCGTCGCACAGCTGCAACAGCGAGTGACGCACCTCTTCATCCTCACGTACCGCCAGCACTTGCAGAAAGGCTTCGGCCAGGTGCATCTGCGGGTTCTGCAGCGGGCCGCTGCCCAGGTCTGACCAATCCTCACCCAGGCTGGCCTCGTACAGGCCATCGTCGCGGGCGAACTGCTCGTGGATCACCTCGAGGGCACCATTGAGCGTGGCTTCCACCAGCCCTTCGCCGACCTTGCCCAGGTAATGGGCGCAGGCGAAGACGATGAAGGCATGGGTGTAGAGGTCCTTGCGCCGGTCCAGCGGCTTGCCCTGGGCGTCGATGCTGTAGAACCAGCCGCCGTGCTCGGCGTCGTGGAAGTGCTTCTGCAGTGAGCGGAACAGCGCCGCGGCGCGCTCGGCGGCGCCCGGTTGTTCTATACGGCTGCTGAACAGGTACAGCTGGCGGGCGCAGGCCATGGCCCGGTAGCGTTGCACCGGCAGTGGCCGGTGCTGGGTGTCGAGGGCCTCGTAGGGCAGTGCCATGTCGGCGTTCCAGCCTGGGCCTTGCCACAGCGGCACGATGCGATCGGCGAAGTGCTGTTGGAAACGGGTCAGTGCGGGGCGGGGGTCGGACATGGTGGCGCTCGTGGACGGTCGGGCAGGGCGCCATGGTAGCAGAAGTGGCCAGTGGTTCGTGGGAGCGGGCAGCGTGGGAGCGGCGATGCGGCGACCCGACTTGCCCCGCGATGGCGCTATCGCGGGGCAAGCCCGCTCCCACGATCCTGTTTGGGCAAGAGCGTCAGCCTGGATTGCCCAGCCCCTGCCAGTGCCGAGCGCCGACAAAAATGAAGCGCAACTGCTGGGTGATCTTTTCCTGTGCCGTCAGCGCCTGTGCATGGCCCGGTTCGGGGCTGTCGATCAGCTCGGGCAGGGTGGCGAACACGGTCTTGACCACCAGGTCGGCTATCACCGCCAGGGCGGCGCCGTCCAGGTGCCGCCAGCGCGGCATGCGCGCAAGGTCGGTGGCCAGGTCGCTGCTGATGTCCTGGCGCAGGCGGGCGATGGCTTGGCGCACCGGTTGCGAGCCGCCGTACTGCTCGCGGGCGAGGAACAGGAACTGCGCGCGGTGGGCGGCGACCACGTCGAGGAAGATGCGCACCGAGGCATCGGTGATGCCACCCAGTTCGAATTCGTTATGGCGCACCAGGCGGATGGTCTGGCGGAAGGTGGTGTCCACCTCGGCGACCAGGGCCAGGCCCAGGGCGTCCATGTCGGGGAAATGACGGTAGAAGCCAGTGGGCACGATGCCGGCGGCCTTGGCCACCTCGCGCAGGCTGATGCTGCCGAAACCCCGGCCGCTTTCCATGAGCAGGCAGGCGGCATCCAGCAGGGCCTGGCGGGTTTGTAGCTTCTGTTCGGCGCGCGGCAGCATGGGCAGGCTTCTATGACGGTACGGCTGGGCATTCTGGATAGAAAAACGAAGCCCGGTCAATGGACCGGGCTTGGAGGGGAGCAGCTGCTACGCGGAGGGTTGTTGTTTTCGGCCATGGCGATCAGCTCACACGGCTGAGTTCGACCAGGCGATCCGAGCCACCCTCGGCTACACGGTTGTTGCGTTCGTTGAGGCGATCGGAACCACCTTCGGCGACGCGGTCGTTGCGTTCGATCAGGCGATCGGAACCACCCTCGGCGACGCGGTCGTTGCGTTCGATCAGGCGATCGGAGCCCCCTTCGGCGACACGGTCGTTGCGTTCGATCAGGCGATCGGAACCACCCTCGGCGACACGGTCATTGCGTTCAATCAGGCGATCAGAGCCACCTTCGGCAACACGGTTGTTACGTTCGAGCAGGCGTTCGGCACCGCCTTCGGCCACGCGGCCTGCACGTTCCTGCAGGCGCTCGGCGCCACCTTCTGCCAAGGTGTTCAGCGGTTGGCTGACGGTGATGGCGCTGGAGCGCGACTCGGCGCTCAGGTGCTGGTCTTCGGCTGGCAGGGCGAAGGCGTTGGCAGCAAGTACAGACAGGGTCAGGCTCAGCAGCAGATGGCGTTTCATGATTCGGTGCTCCTCTGGGGGGCTGGAAAGTGGGTACGGAGCCAATGCTACGCCCGGTAACTCCAGAGAAAAGTTCATCAGGATAATGGTAACAATCGACGGCATTGATACTGTGCTTGGAGCGCTCTGGCTCAATGTTTTCGGCGATGCGCCGAGTATTGAGGCACGCCGACTCCCCGGTAACACTGCCACGCTCCGTAGACCAAAAGCTGAGAAAATCGTCAGGAAAATCTTGGTTATCATGCTGCGCGGATTAAACCCGGCGGGTTTTCATCAGTCCGACATAATGAGTGCCATCGTCGCGCCGCCTTCCATGCAGTCAGGAGAATCACGCAATGACGCGCCCTGCCAGAATCATCGTCTGGACCTTCGCCACCCTGGCCACCCTGTTGGCAATCCTGGTGGTGGTGATCGCCACCTTCGACTGGAACCGCGTCAAGCCGTTGCTCAACGAGAAAGTCTCCGAAGCCCTGCACCGGCCTTTCGCGATCAATGGCAACCTCGCCGTGCACTGGCGCACCGAACCCGAGGAGGGCGGCTGGCGTGCCTTCGTGCCCTGGCCGCACTTCACCGCCGAAGACCTCACCCTGGGCAACCCCGAATGGCTCAAGGAGCCGCGCATGGTGGGCCTGGAGCGGGTGGGTTTTCGCCTGGCGCCGTTGCCGCTGATCGTCCAGCGCATCAGCATCCCGCGCATCGACCTGGTCAAGCCCAGTGCCAGCCTCACCCGCCTGGTCGATGGCCGGGCCAACTGGGTGTTCGACTTCGGGCCCAAGGATGAGCACGAGGAGCCGTCGAAGTGGGTGCTGGACATCGGCGCGATCGGCTTCGACCAGGGCAATGTCAGCTTCGACGACCAGACCCTGAAAACCAGCATGAAAGTGCAGGTCGACCCGCTGGGCAAGCCGATTCCGTTCAGCGACATCGTCGGCAAGGCCAGCGCCGAGAAGGCCGGCAACGCCCAGGACTATGCCTTCGGCTTCAAGGCCCAGGGGCGCTACAAGGGCCAGGCGGTGGCCGGCACCGGCAAGATCGGCGGCCTGCTGGCGCTGCAGGATGCCAGCCAACCCTTCCCGCTGCAGGCCGACGTGCGCATCGGCGATACCCACGTGGCCCTTGCCGGTACCCTGACCGACCCTCGCAACCTGGGGGCCCTCGACCTGCGCCTGAAGCTCTCCGGCAGCAGCCTGGGCAACCTCTACCCGCTGACCGGCGTGACCCTGCCCGACACCCCACCCTACGCCACCGACGGCCACCTGAGCGCCAACCTGCAGGCCGCCGAGGGCGCGCATTTCCGCTATGCAGGCTTCAACGGCAAGATCGGCGACAGTGATATCCATGGCGACCTGGCCTTCGTCGCCAGCCAGCCCCGGCCAAAACTGTCCGGCAAACTGGTCTCCAACCAACTGCTGTTCAAGGACCTGGCACCGCTGATCGGCGCCGATTCGAACGTCGAGCAGAAGGCTCGCGGCGGCGCCAGCAAGCAGCCGGCCAACAAGGTGTTGCCGGTAGAGGAGTTCCGCACCGAGCGCTGGCGGGCGATGGATGCCGACGTGACCTTTGCCGGCAAGCGCATCGTGCACAGCGAGAAACTGCCGTTCAACGATTTGTCCGCCCACGTGATCCTCGAGGATGGCCTGCTGCGCCTGGAACCGCTGCGCTTCGGCGTGGCCGGGGGCAGCCTCGATTCCAACATCCGCCTGGACGGGCGCAGCACGCCGATGCAGGGGCGCGCCCAGCTCACCGCCCGGGGCTTCAAGCTCAAGCAATTGTTCCCCAGCTTCGCGCCCATGCAGACCAGCTTCGGCGAGCTCAACGGCGACGCCGATATCAGTGGCCGGGGCAACTCGGTGGCGGCGTTGCTCGGCACTTCCAACGGCGACCTGCGCCTGCTGATCAACGATGGCGCCATCAGCCGCAGCCTGATGGAGATCGCCGGGCTCAACGTGGGCAACTACGTGATCGGCAAGCTGTTTGGCGATGAGGAAGTGAAGATAAACTGTGCCGCGGCCGATGTCGGCATCAAGGAGGGCCTGGCGACCACCCGCCTGTTCGTTTTCGATACCGAGAACGCGATCATCTACATTAACGGCACGGCCAATTTCGCCAGCGAGCAACTGGACCTGAAGATCACCCCGGAATCGAAAGGGTTGCGGCTGTTCTCGCTGCGCTCGCCGTTGTATGTGCGCGGGCCGTTTGCCAAGCCCAGTGCCGGCGTGCAGGCAGTACCGCTGGCTTTGCGCGGTGCGGGGATGGTGGCCTTGGGTGTGGTGGCGGGGCCGGCGGCGGGGCTGCTGGCGCTGATCGCGCCGAGCAGCGGCGATGTGCCCAACCAGTGCACGCCGTTGTTGCAGCAGATGCGCGCCGGCAAGGCGCCGGCGGCGGTGAAGGCCAAGAAGTAGGGCCGCTTTGCGGCCCGATCGCTCCCACAGTTATCACCGATCGCCTGTGGGAGCCGGCTTGCCGGCGATTGGGGCGCACAGCGCCCCCAACACTACAAGCCCTGCAACAGATCCGACATATCGTCGGCGTGCTCTTCTTCCTGGGCCAGGATGTCTTCGAAGATGCGCCGCGTGGTCGGGTCTTTATCGCCGATGTACTGGATGATCTCGCGGTAGCTGTCGATGGCGATCCGTTCGGCCACCAGATCCTCCAGCACCATCTCCTTCAATGAACTGCCCGCCACGTACTGGGCATGGGAATTCTTGGTCAGGTTGTCGGGGTTGAAGTCCGGCTCGCCGCCCAGCTGTACAATGCGTTCGGCCAGCTTGTCGGCATGCTCGGCTTCCTGGGTGGCGTGCTCGAGGAACTCCTCGGCGGCGACGCTGGCCTTGATACCGCTGGCCATGAAGTAGTGACGCTTGTAGCGCAGCACGCAGACCAGCTCGGTGGCCAGCGACTCGTTGAGCAGGCGCAGGATCTTCTCGCGATCGGCGTGGTAACCCTCGGTCACCGCGCCTTGCTCGACATGCTGGCGGGCACGTTCGCGCAGGGTTTTCACATCGGTCAGTTCAACGCTCATGTTCATCTCCGAAAGGATCAGGGTGGTCATGGGGTGTCATGCGCCGTGGACGGCGTCGCTGTCTTCCTGGCGTTGCTTGCAGGTCTTGAAGCCCTTGGCGTCGACATGGCCGGTGGCGTCGAAGCGCACGTAATAGGGCTGTTGCTGGCCATCGCGGTTGAGGATGTAGTCGTTGCAGGTGCCGCCGTGGGGCAGGTCACTGACATTCGACGGGCTGCCGCCGATGGCGATGACCTTCTGCATGGTCATGCCGTGCTCCACCTGCTTGACCAGCGGCTCGTCACGGTAGGTGACGTAGTCCACCGGGTTTTCCGGGCGGCTGCCGCAGGCGGCGAGGGTCGCGCTTGCCAGAAGGATGGCCAGGGTGTGCTTGTACATGGTCCCGCTCCTTGCTCAGGGTCTGTTCTGCTTGGAACCGCGCAGCGCGCCGGGAGTTCGATTGCGAATGACGCAGGGCACGCTGTAGTGTGGGCCGGTCGTCCATGGAAAAGGGCAGGGTGATGAGTCAGGAACTGGCCACGCGTTATCCACTGGTGCTGGTGCCGGGCATGCTCGGTTTCGTGCGGGCGCTGCTGTATCCCTACTGGTTCGGCATTGTCCCGGCGTTGCGCCGGGGCGGCGCGCAGGTGTATCCGGTGCAGGTGTCGCCGCTGCATTCCAGCGAGGTGCGCGGCGAGCAGCTGTTGATCATCATCGAGGACATCTGCCAGCGGACGGGGGTCGAGAAGGTCAATCTGATCGGCCACAGCCAGGGCGCGCTCAGTGCCCGCTATGCGGCGGCGAAGCGGCCAGACCGGGTGGCCTCGGTGACCTCGGTGGCCGGCCCCAACCATGGCTCGGAGCTGGCCGACCACCTTGAACGCACGGCGCCGGGCGACTCTGCCAAGGGGCGCATCCTCAAGGCCGTGCTGCATGGTTTCGCCGTGCTGCTGGGCTGGCTGGAGACCGGCTGGCGCCGGGATCCGCTGCCGATCGACGTGCATGCCTCGCACCAGTCGCTGACCAGCGCCGGGGTGGCGCTGTTCAACCAGGCTTATCCACAGGGGCTGCCCGAGGTCTGGGGCGGCGAGGGGCCGGCCGAGGTGAACGGCGTGCGTTACTACTCCTGGTCAGGCACCTTGCAGCCGGGCCGCACCGACCAGGGCTTGAACCGCTTCGACGGCAGCAATCGCTTCTGCCGCTTGTTTGCCCGCAGCTTCGTGCGCGAGAAGGGCCACTGCGACGGCATGGTCGGGCGCTTCAGCTCGCACCTGGGCCAGGTGATCGGCGACGACTATCCGCTCGACCACCTGGACATCGTCAACCAGTCCCTCGGCGCGGTGGGCAAGGGCGCCGAACCGGTGCGGCTGTTCACCGAACATGCCGCACGGCTCAAGGCCGCGGGGGTGTGACCGTGCGACGTACTGGCGTTGTCCAGCGCTCGGCCAGCAGCACGCCGACCAGTGTCAGCAAACCGCCGACCAGGTGATAACTGGCCAATTGCTCGTCCAGCACCACTGCGGCGATCACCGCCGTGACCACCGGCAGCAGGTTGAAGAACAGCGTGGTGCGGCTCGGGCCCAGGCGATGCACGGCCTGCATCCATACTCGCGGCGCGACCATCGAGGCCAGCAGGCCGGCATACAGCACCAGGCCGAGGTTGTGGCCGTTCAGCCCGGTCTTCGGTGACAGCACAAACAGCGGCAGCAGCACCAGGATCGCCACCAGCACCTGCAGGTAGAGCAATTGCAGCGGCGGCAGGCGCAGCTGCCATTTCTTCAGCAGGAAGCTGTACAGCGCATAGGCGAGGGTGGCCACCAGCATCATCAGGTCGCCACTGTTCAGGCCCTGGTGCAGCAGCGTGCCAGGCTGCCCGGCCGAGACAACTTCGAGCACGCCGAAGAACGACACGATCGCGCCCAGCAGCGCGCCGTAGCTCAGGCGCTGGCCCAGCCAGGCGATGGACAGGGCCAGTGACATCAGCGGCATCAGCGAGAGGATGATGCCCATGTTGGTGGCGCTGGTGATGCTGGCGGCGAAGTACGCCAGGCTCTGGTAGATGGCCATGCCCAGCACGCCCAGCACGAACACCTTGCCCAGGTGCGGGCGGATCGTCGCGCGGTTGCGCCAGACCTGGGGCAGCAGGAACGGCGTGAACAGCAGGCCGGCCAGCAGCCAGCGGTAGAAACCGATCTCGGCCGGGAAGATGGCCCCCGCGGACATCTTGGTGACCACGGTGTTGCCGGCCCAGATGAGGATGGCGATGAGGGGGAAGAGGTAGTTCATTGGGACTCTCAGGTAACGGGTGTCCCCTGCAGGAGCGGGCTCGCCCCCTCCTGCAGGGAGGGTGTGACGGCGGGTATTATCGCTTGTCTGCTTGCATGCCTATACTTCCATCCAGACAACCTACCCCGCGAAGCAGACAGCATGGCCCGCAAGTACCTCGATATTCCGCGCTTCGACCAGCTCCCGGCCCCGGTGTACTTTCGCTACGACGAATTCGGCGCCGACACCCATAGCGCCCCGCACCGTCACCCCTGGGGCCAGCTCAACTACGCGTCCCATGGCCTGATGCACCTGGATGTCGAAGGCCAGCGCTTCATTTCGCCGCCGCACTATGCTGTCTGGGTGCCGCCGGATACCGAACATGGCTGCTACAACCCCCAGGCCATCGTCTACCGCTCGGTCTACCTTGACCGCAGCCTGTGTGCCGGGCTGCCTGGGCAACCCTGCAGCCTGGTGATCAGCGACATCCTCAAGGCGATCCTCGGCGACTTCGCCCGCCGCGACCTGCGCATCGCCCGGGACGAGCGTGACCAGCGCCTGGCACAGGTGCTGTTGGACCAGTTGCACCTGGCGCAGACCCAGACCTGCTACCTGCCGTTCGCCCGCAGCGACAGCCTGCGCCAGGTGCTTGAAGGATTGCATGGCGAACCCGGCGACAACCGCCCGCTGGCCCACTGGGCCGCGCAGGTGCATGTCAGCGAACGCACCCTGGCGCGGCAGTTTCTGCGTGAACTGGGGATGAGCTTCGGCGAATGGCGCCTGCGCCTGCGCTTTCTACGCGCCATCGAGGCGCTCGAGGCAGGCACCGCGATCCAGGCCATCGCCTTCGACCTCGGCTACAGCAGCGCGTCGGCCTTCATAGCCATGTTCCAGCGCCAGGCCCGGTGCACGCCGGAACAGTACCGACGGCGGGCGCGGACAGAGATGTAAAAATTCTTGTCTACACTCAGCTGCGACGAGCGCGCATCCGGCGCGCAGGCAAGGAGACCACTCCATGAAGCTGCTGCACGTACCCCTGCTGGTGTTGGGCATGTTGATCGCGGGGCAAGGATTCGCCGCCACCGCGCAACAGGAAAAGATGAAGACCTGCAACGCCGACGCGACCGCCAAGGCGCTCAAGGGCGACGAGCGCAAGGCGTTCATGAGCACTTGCCTCAAGGCCAAGCCTGCCGCCACCCAGCAGGAGAAGATGAAGACCTGTAACGCCGATGCCACCACCAAGGCGCTCAAGGGCGACGAGCGCAAGACCTTCATGAGCGACTGCCTGAAGAAGAAATGACCTGCGCCTATGCCTCTGCCGTGAAGGCTGGCAGACTGCGGGACTTTCCGCTGTCTGCCGTCGAGGCTGTATGACCTTCACCCCCCGCCAGGTCACCCTGGCCAGCTGGATCATCGTCATGGCCGGCCTGTTGCTGGCGCTGCCCCTGAAGCTGCTGCCGAGCCTGCTCGCCGGCCTGCTGGTGTTCGAGCTGGTCAACATGCTCACCCCCAGGCTGCAGCCGCTGATCGCCGGGCAGCGTGCGCGCTGGCTGGCGGTGGCGCTGCTCGGCACATTGGTGGTGAGCACGCTCACCCTGCTGATTGCCGGCGCCTTCAGTTTCCTCCTGCACGAGGCCGAGAACCCCGGCGCCTCGCTGGACAAGTTCATGGGCCTGGTCGAGCGTGCCCGTGGCCAGTTGCCGCCGTTCATCGAAGCCTACCTGCCGGCCAGCGCCGCCGAGTTCAAGGTGGCCATCGGCGAATGGATCAAGAGCCACCTGAGCGACCTGCAACTGGTCGGCAAGGGCATGGCGCACATGTTCGTGACCCTGTTGATCGGCATGATCCTCGGCGCCATCGTCGCCCTGCAGCGCATCCCCGACATTTCTCGGCGCAAGCCCCTGGCCGCGGCCTTGTTCGAGCGCCTGAGCCTGCTGGTGCAGGCGTTTCGCAACATCGTCTTCGCGCAGATCAAGATCTCGTTGCTCAACACCTTCTTCACCGGCATCTTCCTTGCCGTGGTGCTGCCGCTGTTCGGCGTGCACCTGCCGCTGACCAAGACCCTGATCGTGCTGACCTTCCTGCTCGGGCTGCTGCCGGTGATCGGCAACCTGATGTCCAACACCCTGATCACCATCGTCGGCCTGTCGCTGTCGATCTGGGTGGCGATGGCGGCGCTGGGGTACTTGATCGTTATCCACAAGGTCGAGTATTTCCTCAACGCGCGGATCGTCGGCGGCCAGATCAGTGCCAAGGCCTGGGAGCTGTTGCTGGCGATGCTGGTGTTCGAGGCGGCGTTCGGCCTGCCGGGGGTGGTGGCGGGGCCGATCTACTACGCCTACCTGAAGAGCGAGTTGAAGCGGGCTGAGTTGGTCTGAGGATCACCGGGGCCGCTTTGCGGCCCTTTCGCTGGCAAGCCAGCTCCCACAGGAGAGGTGCGTACCCAGCTTTTGTGGGAGCCGGCTTGCCGGCGAAAGGGCCGCAAAGCGGCCCCAAATCGATCAGAGCACGCCGTAGCGCTTGCGCGCCTCGATCGCCAGACCGCTGCCGATGCTGCCGAAGATATTGCCTTCCACATGCCGCGCATTGGGCAGCATCGCCGCCACGCTGTTGCGCAGCGCCGGAATGCCGCTGGAGCCGCCGGTGAAGAACACCGTGTCCACCTGGCTCTCGCTCACGCCTGCCTTGGCCAGCAGTTCGCTCACGCTGCCGCGCACCCGCTCCAGCAGCCCATCGATGGCTTCTTCGAACAGTGCCCGGGTCAGCTCGGCCGACAGCTGCGGCTCGATCCGGCCAAAATCGATGCTCCGGCTGTCGCGCTCGGTCAGCTCGATCTTGCTGGCCTCCACCTCCATCGCCAGCCAGTGCCCGGCGCGCTGCTCGATCAGCTTGAACAGGCGGTCGATACCCAGGGTGTCCTCGATGTCGTAGCGCATGCTGCCCAGGGCCAGCTGCGACTTTTGCGCATACAGGGCGTTGATGGTGTGCCAGGTGGCCAGGTTGAGGTGGTAGCTGGTGGGCATCAGCGCGCCGCTTTTCATCCGGCTGCCATAGCCGAACAGCGGCATCACACCCTGCAGGCTCAGCTGCTTGTCGAAGTCGGTACCGCCGATGTGCACGCCGCCGGTGGCGAGGATGTCGTCCTGGCGCTCGGCCACCAGGTGGCGCTCGGGCGACAGGCGGATCAGGGTAAAGTCCGAGGTACCACCGCCGATATCCACAATCAGCACCAGCTCTTCACGGCTGATGCCCGACTCGTAGTCGAACGCCGCAGCGATCGGCTCGTACTGGAACGACACGTCCTTGAAGCCGATCTTGCGCGCAACTTCCGCCAGGGTATCCTCGGCCTCCTGGTCGGCGGCCGGGTCTTCGTCGACGAAAAATACCGGGCGGCCGAGCACCACCTGGTCGAATTCGCGGCCGGCATCGGCTTCGGCGCGCTTTTTCAGCTCGCCGATGAACATGCCCAGCAGGTCCTTGAACGGCAGGGCGCTGCCCAGCACGCTGGTGTCGTGCTTGATCAGCTTGGAGCCCAGCAGGCTCTTGAGCGAGCGCATCAGGCGGCCTTCGTAGCCTTCCAGGTACTCGTGCAGGGCCAGGCGGCCGTACACCGGGCGACGTTCCTCGATATTGAAGAAGACCACCGACGGCAGGGTGATCTTGCCGTCTTCCAGGGCGATCAGCGATTCGGCGCCAGGGCGGTGCCAGCCGACCGTGGAGTTGGAGGTACCGAAGTCGATGCCGAGGGCACGGGCCGGGGATACGTCAGACATGGAGAAAGCTTCCGGAGGCAAAACGGCCGCGCAGTTTATGCCGTTCTGCGGCTAAATCAAGACCGGTCGTCTGCGATAGCGCAACCCCGGATGAGCCTTGAAAGGCTATGCTTGACCCCAATCTTCAGTAGCAATACGTACATTCACATCGGTGATCCATAGATGGACTTCAAAGACTATTACAAGATACTCGGCGTCGAGGCGAGCGCGGACGACAAGGCGATCAAGGCCGCGTACCGCAAGCTCGCGCGCAAGTATCACCCCGACGTCAGCAAGGAGCGTGACGCCGAGGACAAGTTCAAGGAGGCCAACGAGGCCTACGAAGTGCTTGGCGACAAGGACAAGCGCGCCGAGTACGACGAGATCCGCAAATACGGCGGCCAGCATGGCCGGCCGTTCCAGGCGCCGCCTGGCTGGGAGTCTCGCAGCGGTGGTGGCGGTGGTTTCGAAGGTGGCGATTTTTCCGATTTCTTCAGCTCGATCTTCGGCGCCCGGGGTGGCAACCCCTTCGGTGGCGGCGGTGGCCGGCAACAACGCAGTGCCGGCAGGCGAGGGCAGGACGTGGAACTGGAACTGGCGGTGTTCCTCGAGGAAACCCTGAACAAGGAATCCAAGCAGATCAGCTTCCAGGTGCCGCAGACCAACGCTGCAGGCCAGCGCACCGGGTTCACCACCAAGACCCTGAACGTGAAGATCCCTGCCGGTGTGACCGACGGCGAGCGCATCCGCCTCAAGGGCCAGGGCGCGCCGGGCGTGGGCGGCGGGGCCAACGGCGATTTGTTCCTGACCATCCGCATGGCACCGCACCCGCTGTTCGATGTCGAAGGTCATGACCTGATCATTACCGTGCCGCTGGCACCGTGGGAGGCGGCACTCGGCGCCAAGGTGGCCGTGCCGACTCTGACCGGCAAGATCAACCTGACCATCCGTCCCGACAGCCAGAGCGGCCAGCGCCTGCGGGTCAAGGGCATGGGCCTGTTGAACAAGCAGGGCGAGCGCGGCGACCTGTACGCCCAGCTCAAGGTAGTAATGCCTGCCCAATCCGATGACGCAGCGCGCGCATTGTGGACCCAGCTCTCCGAGAAAGCCGCGTTCAACCCGAGGACTCAATGGAGTAAGTGATCATGAGCAGCACCCTGATCGTTCAACTGGACATGCGTACCCTTTGCCAGGAAGCCGACCTCACGGCCGATTGCGTGATCGAGATCGTCGAGCACGGCATTGTTGAACCTTCGGGGCGAACGCCGGAGGAATGGGTGTTCGACGACCGCGCGCCGGTCACCCTCAAGCGTGCGGTGAAGCTGCATGATCAGCTGGAGCTGGAGTGGGAAGGGGTGGCCCTGGCGCTTGAGCTGCTGGAAGAGGTACAGCAGTTGCGCAGCGAGAACCACATGCTGCGCCAACGGTTGGGCCGGTTTACCCAGATGTAAACGTTGTGGGGCCGCACGGCGGCCCCTCGGGCTTCACGGCTGTGCCCCAGGATCGAGCATCAATTGCATGAAGGTCAGGTCCAGCCACCGGCCGAACTTCACCCCTACCTGCGGCATCTGCCCGGTCACCACGAACCCCAACCGCTCGTGCAGGCGCACCGACGCGGCATTGCCGCTCTCGATGGCGGCGACCATCACATGCTTGCCACAGCCCCTGGCCCGTTCGACCAGCGCTTCCATCAGCACCGGGCCCAGACCTTTGCCGCGCTGGTCTGCACGGATGTACACCGAATGTTCGACCGTATGGCGGAAGCCCTCGAAGGGGCGCCAGTCGCCGAACGAGGCGTAACCCAGCACGCCGCTGTCATCCACCGCGACCAGGATTGGATAACCCTGCTGCGCGCGGGCCTCGAACCAGGCCAGGCGATTGGCCAGGTCCACCGGGGTTTCGTTCCAGATCGCCGTGGTGTTGGCCACGGCGTCGTTGTAGATGTCGAGGATGCCCGGCACGTCGTCGATCAGGGCGTCGCGGATCTGGTAACTCATGACAGCGTCTCGCAAGGGAAGTGGTTGCAGATTAAATGGTAACCAGGCCGCGCACACCTTCAGCCTGCATGTTTTCGCCGCGGCCGCGCTGGACGATCTCGCCGCGGGCCATGACCAGGTACTGGTCGGCCAGTTCCTCGGCGAAATCGTAGAACTGCTCCACCAGCAGGATGGCCATGTCGCCACGGTCGGCGAGCTTGCGGATCACCGCGCCGATCTCCTTGATCACCGACGGCTGGATGCCTTCGGTAGGTTCGTCGAGGATCAACAGGCGCGGGCGGCTGGCCAGGGCGCGGCCGATGGCCAACTGTTGCTGCTGGCCGCCAGAGAGGTCGCCGCCACGGCGTTGTTTCATCTGCTCCAGCACCGGGAACAGTCCGTAGATGAACGCCGGCACTTCCCGTGCCTCACGGGCGGGGAAGCGCGACAGGCCCATCAGCAGGTTTTCCTCGACAGTCAGGCGCGGGAAAATCTCGCGGCCCTGGGGCACGTAGGCGATGCCGGCCTGGACCCGTTGCTGGGGCTTGAGCGTGGTGATCGGCTTGCCTTCCCATTCCACGCGGCCCTCGCGGGCTGGCAGCAGGCCCATCAGGCAGCGCAGCAGGGTGGTCTTGCCCACGCCGTTGCGGCCCAGCAGGCAGGTGACCTCGCCGACCTTGGCCTCGAAGGACAGACCGCGCAGGATGTGGCTGCCGCCGTAGTACTGGTGCAGGGTGTCGATTTTCAGCATGTCATGTCCCTGTTGGTTTTTACCTCGCCTGCACCGGCCT
>NZ_JBOBDQ010000087.1:0-15941 GCF_050586565.1 Pseudomonas sp. WC1 | reverse complement strand
CTTCTTTCCTGGACTCGTGGGCCAAGCCCGCTCCCACGAGTTCCCGTCAGTGTTCAGGAGGCCAGTGCAGCCGGCTTGTGCCCGTGATGCGCTTCGGCACCCGCTTCGCTTTCGTCGTCGCCATCGAGGCGCACCAGCCGCGCCGGCACACCGGTGGCGGCGCCCCAGTAGTAGATGCCCAAGGCACTGGCAGCCACGACCACGGTATCCAGCGGGTGGCCGATCACGCCCAGGCCACCGAAGCTGCCAAGCCAGGAGAGGAAAATGGTCACGGCGTAGAAGCCGATCAGCCAGGCCGACGAGCGCACCTGCTGGCCCAGCGACAGGTGTTCGGTAGGCACGAAGCGGCGGCACAGCAGGTACAGCACGAACATCACGATCTGCAGCGCCAGCAGCCAGGACACGGTGTTCCACCCCGACCAGTAGACGATCAGCGCAGCGATGATGAACGACAGCGGGCCGAGCACGCCCATGCCCTTGACCCGGAACGGCCGGGCCATGTCCGGGGCGCTGCGGCGCAGGGCGGCCACGGACACCGGGGCTACGGCATAGCTCAGCACCAGCGCGGCGGAGACCACGTTGATCAGCGCTTCCCACGACGGGAAAGGCAGGGTCCAGAACACTGCCAGGGCGAAGGTCAGCCACAGCGCCGGGCGCGGAATGCCGGACTGCTCGTCGATGCGGGTGAAGTACTTGAAGAAGGTGCCGGTCTGCGCCCAGCCGTAGATCACTCGCGGGGTGGCGTTCATGTAGATGTTGCCGCAGCCGCTGGGCGAGATCACCGCGTCGGCCACCACCAGGTAGGCCAGCCAGCCGACGCCCAGGGCCAGGGCGATGTCACGGTAGGGCAGGGCCAGTTCCTTGGTCACCCCGGCCCAGCCGTTGGCAATCATCTCGGTCGGCACGCTGCCGAGGAACGCCAGTTGCAGCAGGGCATAGATCGCGGTGGACAGCAGCACCGAGAGAATCAGCGCGATGGGGATGGTGCGCTGCGGGTTCTTCACCTCGCTGGCCACCGAGATGATCGGGGTCAGGCCCAGGTAGGCGAAGATGATGCCACCGGCCGACACCGCCATCTCCACCCCGGACAGGCCGAACGGGGCGAAGCCCTGGACCTCGAAGTTCTCTGGCTTGAAGAAGGTGAACAGCACGCCGATCACCAGCAGCGGCACGATGAACTTGAACACGCTGACCAGGTTGTTGGCCTTGGCGAAGGTCTTCACGCTGCGGTAGTTGAGCACGAAGAACAGCCCCAGCAGGGCGAACTGCACCAGCCAGCCGAGCACCGTCGGGTCGCTGGAGCCGCTCTTGGTCAGCGCCGGGAACCAGGCCGCGGCGTACTGGCGCGAGGCGACCACCTCGATGGCGATCAGGCTGGAGAAGGCGATCAGGGTGATGAAACCCATCAGGTAGCCGAGCAGCGGGCCGTGGGAGTACACCGGGTAGCGCACCACGCCGCCGGCCCGTGGCAGGGCAGCGCCGAGCTCGCAGTAGACGATGCCCAGCAGCAGCACGGCGAAACCGCCGAGGAACCAGGAGAGGATGCCGGCCGGCCCGGCGATGGCCGAGACGTGGCTGGCGGCGAACAGCCAGCCCGAGCCGAAGATGGCACCGAGGCCGATGAAGGTGAGGTCCAGCAGTGACAGCTGTTTCTTGAATTTGCCTGACATGGGTGCGCCTTCTTGTAGGTTTTGGATAGGCAGGTCTGATGTCACGATGCGGCGGCATGCGCCGCGTTCTTGTAGGTCATGGGGCGGCTTGCGTGGGGCATAGAGTGGACCGATCGGGGGCTCGGTTCTTGATGGTTTTCTGCAAGGTGGGTGACGAAATCGGCATAGTCGAGAGCAAGTGCTGGCGCCCGGTGGGGGCTGCTGACTAGGCTTGCAGGGCCGCGAGAATCACTAGAGATAACCGCATGCCCGAGCAACCGTTGACTGCGCTGTACCAGCATCTCGACCAGCACCGCCCCGAATCCCTCGAAGCCTTGCTCACCGGTGTGGTCTGGCTGCTGCCGATGCTCGATGTCATCGCCAATGCGGCGATCTTCATCAAGGACGACCAGGCCCGCTATGTGCTGGCCAACCGCACGCTGGTCCAGCGCTGCGGTTTGAAGCACCTGCAACCGCTGCTGGGCAAGACCAGCGCCGAGGTGTTCCCGGCGCGCCTGGGCCCCGGCTACACCGAGCAGGATCGCCGGGTGCTGGAGCAGGGCCAGGTGCTGGAGGACCAGCTGGAGCTGCACCTGTACGGCAGCCGCGAACCGGGCTGGTGCCTGACCCACAAGCGCCCGCTGTACGACGCGACGGGGGCGATCATCGGCCTGGTGGGCATTTCGGTCGACCTGCAGTCAGCCGCCGACACCCACCCGGCCTACCAGCGCCTGGCGGCGGTGGATGCGCATATCCGCGCGCATTTCCACCAGCCGATCAGCATGGGCGAGCTGACGCGCATCGCCGGCATCTCGGTGGCGCAGTTGGAGCGCTACTGCAAGCGGGTGTTCCACCTCACCCCCCGGCAGATGATCCACAAGGCCCGCCTGGAACATGCGCACCAATTGCTGCACAGCGACCTGCCGATCATCGAGGTGGCGCTGCGCTGTGGCTACACCGACCACAGCGCGTTCAGCCGGCAGTTCAGGCAACTGACTGGGTTTACCCCGCGCCAGTACCGCCAGGCGACGGCTCAGGAAGCTTGAAAAAGGGCACGGGCCTCGTCGAAGCACTGCTCGGCGATGGCCGAGCGTGGCTCGCTACGGCGTAGCAATAGCCCGACCGGGCTGTGGATGCTGGCCTCCTGCACCGGGATGATGCGCATGTGCTGGCTGAGGTCTTCCAGGCCGCAGTCCAGCGGCATGATCGCGCAGCACACGCCGGTATTGATCGCCTGGATCAGCTGGAAGGTCGAGTCGCTCTCGAGCACGGCATTGGGCGTGAGACCCCGGCTGCGGAAGCTCAGGTCGAGGGATTGGCGGTAGTGCATGCCTTTGCTCAGCAGGCCCAGCGGCAGCTCGCCGAGATCATCCCAGCGCAGGTTGTCGGCCTCGAACCGGAAGTGCCGGGTGTCGTGCAGCAGGCCCATGGTGGTGGTGCTCAGCTCGATCACATCGAAGAAGCTGGTGTTGACCTGGTCGAGGTAGCAGATGCCCAGGTCGAGCTGGTTGCGGCTCAGGCCATCGATCACCTGCTCGGAGCTCAGCGACGACAGCTGGAAGTGCAGCTCGGGGTACTTCGCGCGCAGCGGCATCAGCAGCTGCATGGGGTTGAAGCTGGCCAGCGGCACGGTACCCAGGCGCAGGCTGCCGACCACCTGGCCCCGGCAACTGGCGGCCTCGGCCTGCAAGCCATCATGGGCGGCGAGCAGGGTACGGGCCCAGGCCAGGATGCGTTCGCCGGCTTCGGTGAAGCCTTCGAAGCGCTGGCCGCGCTTGACCAGCACCAGGTCGAGTTCGTCTTCGAGGTTGCGCAGGCGCATGGACAGGGTCGGCTGGGTGATATGGCACAGCGCCGCGGCCTGGCCGAAGTGGCGGGTCTGGTCGAGGGCGATGAGGAACTTGAGCTGTTTGATGTCCATGGTGCGGCCTGGGTTGCGGGGTGGGTAGACCTTAACCAAGAGTGAAGCACCTGGCTAATCATTGCTGACAAATTCGCCGGCCTGTCGCGGGGCAGGCGATAGAAACCGTCGATCACCCGGTACGCGCTATCGATTGGACGCTACCGGGGCTTCTCTCTAACGTGGCCGCCAAGCCAATCCTGGAGCAAAGGCCATGAGCGTGAAACCGGACGCGGTGTTCGTACCGCTGAACATCGCGGTGCTGACCGTCAGCGACACCCGTACCTTCGAGACCGACACGTCTGGCGAGCTGCTGGCCAGCCGTGCCGTCGGCGTGGGCCACCGCCTGGTGGCGCGCGAGCTGCTAAAGGACGACCTGTACAAGATCCGCGCCCAGGTCGCCACCTGGATCGCCGATGAACAGGTGCAGGTGGTGCTGATCACCGGCGGCACCGGTTTCACTGGCCGTGACAGCACGCCGGAGGCGGTGGACTGCCTGCTGGACAAGCGCATCGACGGGTTCGGCGAGCTGTTCCGCGCATTGTCGATCCTCGATATCGGTACCTCGACTGTACAGAGCCGGGCCTTGGCCGGCATGGCCAACGGCACCCTGGTGTGCTGCCTGCCGGGCTCGACCGGCGCCTGCCGCACGGCATGGGAGGGGATCCTGGCCGAGCAGCTGGATGCGCGGCACCGGCCGTGCAACTTCGTCCCGCACCTGAAGCCGATCGGGGCCTGCGAAAGCCGCGGTTGATCTGACTCTATCGCGGAGCAAGTTCGTTCCCACGCATTACCTGAACACAGTTGTAGCCGGTACGGCCCTATCGCCGGCAATGTCAGCTCAACACATGATCCACCGGCACCAGAGCCGGTGGCAGTGGCTCATGCCCCAGCGCCGACAGCACATCGCGCTCCAGGATGCGCACCAGGGCATCGGTCGGCAGGTCGTTCTCGTCGCGCCCGAACGGGTCTTCCAGCTCGTTGCCGATCGCATCCAGCCCGAAGAAGGTGTAGCTGACGATGGTGGTGAACAGCGGCGCCAGCCAGCCCAGCGGTTCGGCCAGGGCAAACGGCAGCAGCAGGCAGAAGATGTAGATGGTGCGGTGCAGCAGCAGGGTGTACGGGAACGGCAGTGGCGTGCCCTTGATCCGTTCGCAGGTGGCCTGCACGTCCGACAGGCCGGCCAGGCGCTGCGCCAGGAGGGTGTAGCGAAACTCGCTGATCTCCCCGCGCTCCGCCAGCCGCGAACAGTGTCCGCCCACCTCGCGCAGGATGCCGTCGCAGACATTGTGCGGCACGATCTGCGCCTGCTCGCCCAGCCAGGGTCGGGCGGCGCCCAGCTCGTCCTCGTTGCGCAGCCGGGCATTGAGGGCATGGGCGAAAGCACAGAGGCTGCGCAGCAGTTCCTCGCGCAGCGCCGCGTCCTTGATCAGCACACTTTCGCGCACGAATGAACGTACCTCGATAATCATCCGCCCCCAGGCCTTGCGGCCTTCCCACCAGCGGTCGTAGCAGGCGTTGTTGCGAAAGCTCATGAAGATCGACAGCGACAGCCCCAACAGGGTGAAGGGCGTGGCGCTGACCGGGTAGAACAGCGCCGGGTAGTGTCGCTCGACCAGCACGATCAGCGCCGCGAGCAAGGTCACCGCCAGGCAGCGCAGGGCGATGCGCTGGACGATCGAGCCTTTGAGGGTGAACAGCACGCGCAGCATGTCGGGGCGTGAGTGGACGATCAAGGCGGTTCCAGAGGCGGCCGATCAGCCGCCGGTCATGTTCATGAAGCGCAGGATCTGCACCTCGCCGCCCACTTCGAAGTGGTGACGGTAGGGCTTGAGCTGCATGGCGTCGCGAATGGCTTTTTCCAGGCGTGCAGTGTCGCCGGGGTGCTGGCGCATGACCTGCTTGAGGTCCACCGAATGTTCGTTGCCCAGGCACAGCAACAGGCGGCCTTCGACGGTCAGGCGCACGCGGTTGCAAGTGGCGCAGAAGTTGTGGCTGTGGGGCGAGATGAAGCCGACCCGGGTGTTGGGCGCCTCGGCCAGGCGCCAGTAGCGCGCCGGCCCCTGGGACGACTCGGCCGACTCGACCAGGGTGAAATGTTCGGCCAGGCGCGCGCGCACGTCGTCGCTGGAACAGAATGACTCGCCGCGCTCGTGCTCGCTGATCACGCCCAGGGGCATCTCTTCGATGAACGAGATATCCAGTTCACGGTCGATGGCGAAACGTACCAGGTCGACGATCTCGTGGTCGTTGCGGCCCTTGAGCACCACCGCATTGAGCTTGGTGCGGCGAAAGCCCGCGGCGCGCGCGGCGTCGATGCCGGCGATTACCTGCTGGAGGTCGCCGGTGCGGGTGAGGGCGCGGAAGCGCTCGGGGTCGAGGCTGTCGAGGCTGATGTTCAGGCGCGACACGCCGGCGTCGAACAGCGGCTGGGCCAGGCGGCCGAGCTGCGAGCCATTGCTGGTCAGGCACAGTTCGCGCAGGCCGGGCAGGGCGGCGATGCGTCCGCAGAGCTCGACGATGCCCTGGCGTACCAGCGGCTCGCCGCCGGTCAGGCGGATCTTGCGGGTGCCAAGGGCGACGAAGCGCTCGGCGACCTGGTACAGCTCTTCGAGGCTGAGAATCTGCTGGCGCGGCAGGAACTGCATGTCTTCGGCCATGCAATAGACGCAGCGAAAGTCGCAGCGGTCGGTGACCGACATCCGCAGGTAATCGACTTTGCGGTTGAAACCGTCGATCAGGGCCTGGGGGGTCTTTTCCACGTTCGCGCTCGACATTGAAGTGGCAGGGGGCGGCGAAAGGCCGCAGATAAGGTTCAAGCTATAACCTGCGCCCATTGGCGTCAAATTGCTTTCCCCGACCATTCGATCAGTCTCCTCTATCACGGCTGAAGGCCGTGCCGGCCAAGGGCTGTGGTCGGTGATCGAAACGGTTTATCACGCCGTCATTTATTTCGATTGGACGCAGTAGGGGGCGCTTCTTAGGCTGGAAAAAACACCGTGCGGAGAAGCGCAGCATGAGCCAGGACGAACACATCAGGGACTACAAGGGGCCGGCCGCCGGCTGGGGCGCGCTCAAGAGCGTGACCAAGAGCTGGCTGGGCAGCGAGAACGCCTTCAAGAACCTGCGGGCCATGCTCAAGACCAACCAGAACGGTGGCTTCGACTGCCCGGGTTGCGCCTGGGGCGAATCGCCGGAAAGCGACATGGTCAAGTTCTGCGAGAACGGCGCCAAGGCGGTCAACTGGGAGGCCACCGGCCGCTCGGTGGATCCGGCGTTCTTCGCCCGCTACAGCGTCAGTGCGCTGCTCGAGCAGACCGACTACTGGCTTGAGTACCAGGGCCGCATCACCCACCCTATGCGCTACGACGCGGCCACCGATCATTACGTCGAGATCAGCTGGGACGAAGCGTTCGCCCTGGTCGCCCGGCACCTGAACGGTCTCGCGTCGCCGGATGAGGCCGAGTTCTATACCTCGGGCCGGGCCAGCAACGAGGCGGCGTTCCTCTACCAGTTGTTCGTGCGCGCCTACGGCACCAACAATTTCCCCGACTGCTCGAACATGTGCCACGAGGCCAGCGGCGTGGGCATGGCCGAAACCCTCGGCGTGGGCAAGGGCACCGTGGTGTTTCATGACCTGGAGCTGGCCGATGCGATCTTCGTCATTGGCCAGAACCCCGGCACCAACCACCCACGCATGCTCGAACCGCTGCGCGAGGCGGTCAAGCGTGGTGCCCAGGTGGTCTGTTTCAACCCGCTCAAGGAACGCGGGCTCGAGCGCTTCCAGCACCCGCAGCACCCGTTCGAGATGCTCAGCAACGGCTCCGAGCCGACCAACACCGCATACTTCCGCCCGGCGCTGGGTGGCGACATGGCGGCCATGCGCGGCATCGCCAAGTTCCTTCTGCAGTGGGAGCGCGAGGCGCAACTGAACGACGAGCCACCTGTGTTCGACCACGCGTTCATCGCCGAGCACACCAGTGGCGTCGAGGCCTACCTGGCCGTAGTGGACGCCACACCCTGGGAACATATCGTCGAGCAGTCGGGCCTGAACAAGGCCGAGATCGAGCTGGCCGCGCGCATGTACCGCAAGGCCGAGCGGGTGATCATGTGCTGGGCCATGGGCATCACCCAGCACCGCCATTCGGTGCCCACCGTGCAGGAAATCGTCAACCTGCAGCTGCTGCGCGGCAACGTCGGCAAACCCGGCGCCGGCCTGTCGCCGGTGCGTGGCCACAGCAACGTGCAGGGCGACCGCACCATGGGCATCGACGAGAAGCCCAAGGCGGCGCTGCTCGACGCCATCGAGAAACGCTTCCAGTTCAAGGTGCCCCGCGAGCACGGCCATAACGCCGTGCTGGCGATCCAGGCAATGGAAGAAGGGCGGGCCAAGGTGTTCGTCGCCCTGGGCGGCAACTTCGCCCAGGCGACTCCGGACACCCCGCGTACCCACGCGGCGCTGCGCAACTGTGAGCTGACCGTGCAGATTTCCACCAAGCTCAACCGTTCGCACCTGGTCACCGGGCGTGATGCGCTGATCCTGCCGTGCCTGGGCCGCACCGAGATCGACATCCAGGCCGAAGGGCCGCAGGGCGTCACCGTGGAGGACACCTTCAGCATGGTGCATATCTCCCACGGCCAGCTGAAGCCGCGTTCAGCGCAGCTGCGTTCGGAGCCGGCCATCGTCGCCGGCATGGCCAAGGCTACCCTGGGCAATCGGCCCATCGACTGGGACTATGCGATTGCCGACTATGGCCGTATCCGCAGCATGATCGCCGACGTGATTCCCGGCTTCGCCGACTTCAATGCACGCCTGCAGCATCCGGGCGGCTTCCACCTTGGCAACCACGCTGCGGACCGCAACTTCCGCACGGCCACCGGCAAGGCGCGCTTCATCCCGAGCCAGTTGCCGGAGCAACTGGTCAACGCGGCTGTGCTGGCCCGCGGTGACAAGCCGGACCTGATCCTGCAGACCTTGCGCTCCCACGACCAGTACAACACTACGCTGTATGGGCTCGATGACCGTTACCGTGGCGTGTTCGGGCTGCGCGAGGTGGTGTTCGTCAACGAGGCCGATATCCGCCGCCTGGGCTTCGAGCCGGGCGAGCACGTGGATATCGTGTCGTTGTGGGAGGATGGCCTCGAGCGGCGAGTGTCGGGCTTCCGCCTGGTGGCCTATGACGTGCCTGAAGGGCAGGCGGCGGCGTATTACCCGGAGACCAATCCGTTGGTGCCGCTGGAAAGCTACGGCGAGGGGACCTACACACCAACCTCGAAGTTCGTGGCGATCAAGTTGGAGAAGGCGAGGGCGGGGAATCGGATCGAGGCTACCCTGGCTGACTGACAGGGCCGGCCTCATCGCTGGCAAGCCAGCCCCCACAGGGATGTCGTTTGGCTTGAGGTCGACGCCGTCGGGGGGAGCCGGCTTGCCGTCGATGAGGCCGGTCCTGCCAGAGATCATTTCAGCGCCCCACCGGATACGCCGTGGTGTACTTCATCTGCTCCATGGCAAAACTCGAGGTGATGTTCGACAACCCGTCGGTGCTGGTGATCAGCTTCTTGTAGAAGCGGTCGTAGGCGGCGATGTCGCCCACCACCACCCGCAGCATGTAGTCCCAGTCGCCGGACATGCGATACACCTCCATCACTTCCTCGAACGCCGTCACCGTGGCGGCGAACTGCGCCAGCCAGGCGCTGTCGTGGCGCTGGGTCTTGAGCTGGACGAACACCGTCAGGCCCAGGCCCAGGCGCTCGGGGTCGAGCAGGGCGACGCGGCCGCGAATGTAGCCTTCCTCTTCCAGGCGCTTGACCCGTTTCCAGCACGGCGTGGTGGAGAGGTTGACCGCTTCGGCCAGGTCCTTGAGGGACAGCGAGGCGTCGCGCTGGAGCAGGGTGAGGATGTGCTGGTCGAAACTGTCCATGACGTCGTGTCGCCGATTGCGGGAAAAGTTTTTCGAGAGTAGCCGCTCGCAGGGAACGTTGGAACTGTTTCGGCCGCTGCATCGACAGAAATGTTCTGCTGGCGCCTGGGGGTGGTGGATATGAGATAGTGGTGGTTTTCCACCCTCAGGCAATGGACCCGACCATGTCCGACAAACCGCGCAATTTCGCCACCCGCACCATCCACGCCGGTGAGCAATCCAGCGTCGCCGACAATGCCATCTTCCCGGCAATCGTCACTTCCAGCTCGTTCATCAAGCGCGGCCTGGACGACAACCCCGAATACGCCTACAGCCGTGTCAGCAACCCGACCCGGCACGCCTACGAGACCTGCGTGGCCGCACTGGAGGAGGGCGTCGGCGCGGTCGCCTGCGCCTCGGGCGTCAGTGCCACCGCCACGGTGCTCGAGCTGCTCTCCAAGGATGCCCATGTGGTGGTGATGAACGGTGTCTACGGCGGCACCTTCCGCCTGCTGGAAGACTACCGTGGGCGCACCTCGGGCCTGACCACCACCTACGTCGACCTCAACGACGTCGAGGCGGTGGCCGCGGCGATCCGCCCCGAGACCCAACTGATCTGGATCGAGTCGCCGACCAACCCGCTGCTGCACCTGGTGGACATCAAGGCGGTCTGCGAGCTGGCCCGTGATCGGGGGGTGATGACCTGCATCGACAACACCTTCTGCTCGCCGTGGAACCAGCAGCCGATCACCCTGGGCGTGGACCTGGTGATGCACTCGGCGAGCAAGTACATCGGCGGCCATTCCGACCTGACCGGCGGTGTGGTGGTGGCGGCCAACCACGAGTTGCTGGGGCGCCTGCGCAAGATCAGCATGGCGGTCGGCGCGATCCAGGGGCCGTTCGACTGCTACCTGGCATTGCGTGGGCTCAAGACCCTCGATGTGCGCATGGAGCGCCAGAGCGCCAACGCCCTGCGTGTGGCGCAGTTCCTCGAACAGCATCCGCAGGTCGAGCAGGTCTACTACCCGGGCCTGGAAAGCCACCCGCAGCATGACCTGTGCAAACGCCAGATGCGCACGGGCGGCGCGGTGGTGGCGTTGCGCATCAAGGGCGACCGGGCCGCGGTCAACCGCCTGGTCGAGGCGCTGTCGATCTTCGTCCTGGCCGACTCGCTGGGCGGTGTGGAGAGCATGATCAACCACTCCTGGAGCATGTCGCACAACTCCTTGAGCCCGGAGCAGAAGGGCGTGATGGGGATCAGTGAGAACCTGCTGCGGCTGTCGATCGGGATTGAAGACTACCGGGACCTGATCGAGGACCTGGATGCGGCGCTGAAGGCTTCTGCGTAGCGGACGCCGACGTTATCGCGGGGAAAGTCGCGTCCGCGCACCGATGCGACTTGCCTCGCGATAACCTCAGTGAGGGAGTCAGGATTTGGGCGGATGGATTATCCGTTCGATTTCTTCTTTGATCAGTGCGCGTTGCTTGCGAAGCCGGTTGAGGTTGTCATCCGTGGTGATGCCGGTTTTTTCAACGCTCACCACTTCATTGTCCTTTTCGGCGTAGCGCTTCCTCAGCTCAAGGAGTTCGTGTTTCTCCTTCGCAAGCGCATTGAAGTCGTCCTCCTTAACGCCTAGGTCTTCAAAAAGATTGTGCGGAACTGGCATTTCTTCACCTCTCTTCAGGGTTGGTAAACGAGCCTGAACCAAGAGGATAGTCGCCTTTGCCGTATTGCGGGACTGGGTTAGGCTGTCGCATCCCCCTGCGTGAACGGAACCTGTGCCATGCCTCACCTGAACCTGGAATACAGCGACAACCTGCGCGATCTCAATGTCGATGTGCTGCTGCTGCGCCTGAACCACGCCCTGGTCGGTAGTGGCCAGTTTGCCGAAGAGCTGGACATCAAGAGCCGCGCACAGGCCTTTGCCCAGTACCGGGTGGGCACCGCCCCTGGCGAGCGGGCCTTCGCCCATGTGCGTCTGGCGATTCTCAGCGGGCGCACGCAGCAGGTGAAACAGCAGTTGTCGAACAGCCTGCTCGAGGTGTTGCGCGAGGCGATTCCGGCCCAGCCTGGGCTGGACATTCAGCTGTGCGTGGAAGTCCTGGATATCGACCGCGAGCCGTACGCCAAACTTCGCCTGCCTGGCTGAATGGCAGCTGAATGAAAGTTGTTTAATTCATGAAAGACGCCGGCCCACCAATTGTTGGCGTCTTTTTCACAAAAAATTGATGCTAGGCTTTCTAGAGTTCGGCCAACTTTCCAACCTGCCCGTCCGGGCGTGTTGGCCGCTGATGAACTCTTGTTGCGAACGCCATGCTGAAACTCAAATCCCTGCGCACCGAATGGGTCACGTTGCTGGCCAGCCTGTACCTGTTGATCGGCTTCAACACCTTGCTTTGGGAACACCTGGAGTCCATCGTGCCGCCGGGCATGGTGGGGCTGTGGTTGAGCCTGGCGTTCGCCGTGCTGATGCTGTTCGCCTTCAATCTCATCCTCACCTTGCTGGCGTTTCGTTATGTATTGAAACCAGTATTGATTGTATTGTTCATCAGCGGTGCAAGTGTCGCTTACTTCATGAATCAATATGGCGTACTTATTGACGCTGGCATGTTCCGCAATGTGGCTGAAACCAATGTTGCGGAAGTGCGCGACCTGCTTTCGCTGAAGTTCGCCGTATATATCCTGCTGTTGGGTGTGCTGCCCTCGCTGCTGGTGTGGAAGGCCAGGATCGCCTATCGCCCCTGGCACCGCGAACTGCTGGGCAAGCTGGTGGTCAGCGGGGCCTGCGTCGCGGCCCTGGGCTCGGTGGCGCTGGTCAACTACCAGGGCTTGGCGTCGTTGTTTCGCAACCACCATGAACTGCGCCTGATGCTTACGCCGAGCAATATCGTGGGGGCCTCCATCGGCTATGTCAGCGAGCAGGTGGGCACGGCCACCCAGCCCTTCCAGCGATATGGCGAGGATGCCCGTCGCGATGCGGCCTGGCAGCAGCACCAGCGCAAGTCGCTGACCGTGCTGGTGGTCGGCGAGAGTGCCCGGGCGGAAAACTTCGGCCTGCTCGGCTATGCCCGCGACACCACCCCGCAATTGAGCAAGGAGCAGGGCCTGCTGAGCTTTACCGACGTCCACTCCTGCGGCACCGAGACCGCCGTGTCGGTGCCCTGCATGTTTTCCGGCATGCCGCGCAAGGACTACGACGCCCGCGTGGCGAAGAACCGCGAAGGGCTGCTCGACATCCTCCAGCGCGCGGGGTTGGCAGTGCAGTGGCGCGACAACCAGTCCGGCTGCAAGGGCACCTGTGACCGGGTGCAATTCATCGACGTGAGCAACCTGCAGGACCCGAGCCTGTGCGCCAGTGGCGAGTGCCATGACGAGATCCTGCTGCAGGGCCTGGCCGAGTTGCTGGACAACCTCGACCAGGACACCGTGCTGGTGCTGCACCAGATGGGCAGCCATGGCCCGGAATACTTCAAGCGCTACCCGGCCGGCAGCGAACCCTTCACCCCGGTGTGCCGCAGCAACGCCCTGAACCAGTGCAGCCAGCAAGAGATCGTCAACGGCTACGACAACACCCTGGCCTACACCGACAAGGTGCTGGCGACCTTGATCGATACCTTGCGCAGCAAGCAGGACACGGTCGACACCGCGATGATCTATCTTTCAGACCATGGCGAGTCGCTGGGCGAGTACAACCTGTTCCTGCACGGCACGCCCTACATGATCGCGCCGGAGCAGCAGAAGCACGTACCGCTGCTGGCCTGGTTCTCCGACAGCTACCGCGAGGACTTCGGCGTGGACACCGAATGCCTGGGCAAGCTGCGCGATGTGCCGTTGTCGCAGGACAACCTGTTCCACTCGATGCTCGGCCTGTTGCAGGTGCGCACCGAGGTCTACCAGCGCTCGCTGGACCTGTTTGCCGGCTGCCGGCCCTGGCTGGCGGCCGGTCACTGAGCGTACCGACGATCAGCACCAAGGATGGCGTGGCTTGCGAGGTTTCACCCATTGCGCCCGCGCCGTATATACTGCGCGCCAATGTTAGTGGGAGAGCCTCGTGGCCATCGAAATTCACTGGATCCGTGACGACCAGACCCTGGCCCAGCACTGCCGAAGCTGGCGTGAGCTGCCGTTTGTGGCCCTCGACACCGAATTCATGCGGGTCGACACCTTCTACCCGAAAGCCGGGTTGATCCAGATCGGTGACGGCAAGCGTGCCTTCCTCATCGACCCTTTGCTGATTCGCGACTGGCAGCCGCTGGCCGAGTTGCTCGAAGACAATGGCGTGGTCAAGGTGCTGCACGCCTGCAGCGAAGACCTGGAGGTCCTGCTGCGCCTGACCGGCAAGCTGCCGCAGCCACTGTTCGACACCCAGCTCGCCGCCGGCTACCTGAACATCGGCTTCTCGATGGGCTATTCGCGTCTGGTGCAAGACGTGCTGGGGCTCGAGCTGCCCAAGGGCGAGACCCGCTCCGACTGGCTGCAGCGCCCGCTCTCGGAGACCCAGGTCAGCTACGCCGCCGAAGACGCCGTGCATCTGGCCGAGCTGTTCACCGCCCTGCGCCCGCGGCTGTCGGACGACAAGTACGCCTGGGTGCTCGAGGACGGTGCCGAGCTGGTCGCCGCGCTGCGCCGTGAAGTCGAGCCCGAGACCCTCTACCGTGATGTCAAGCTGGCCTGGAAACTGGGCCGCCAGCAATTGGCCGTGCTGCGCGAGCTGTGCGCCTGGCGCGAGCGTGAGGCCCGCAGCCGCGATGTGCCGCGCAATCGCATCCTCAAGGAACACTCGTTGTGGCCCATGGCCAAGAGCCAGCCCGACAGCCCGTCGGCGCTGGCGAAAATCGACGAGATGCACCCGCGCACCATCCGCCAGGACGGCGAGGCGCTGATCCAGCTGATCAAGCGCGCCGCCAGCCTGCCGCAGGAGCAATGGCCCGCGCCGCTGCCCGAGCCGCTGCCGATCGAAGCCGCCGGCATTCTCAAGCGCCTGCGCGCCATCGGCCAGGCCGAAGGTGAGCGGCTGGGCATCGCCCCGGAGCTGATGCTGCGCAAGAAAGCCCTCGAAGCCCTGCTCAAGAGCGGCTACCCCGACGGTCCCTATCAACTGCCCGATGCACTGCGCGGCTGGCGTCGCGAGCGCATGGGCCAGGCCCTGCTGGACGACCTGGCCGGTGCCGGAGATTCCCGATGAAACGTATCTGCTCGATTTACAAGAGCCCCCGCAAGAACGAGATGTACCTGTATGTGCTCAAGGCCGAGGGCCTGGAGCGTGTGCCCGAGGGGCTGCTGCCTTTCTTCGGCACGCCCGTGCACGCCTTCGACCTGGTGCTCAGCCCCGAGCGCAAGCTGGCCCGCGAGGACATCGCCAAGGTACTGGAGAACCTCGACAGCCAGGGCTACCACCTGCAGATGCCGCCGCCGGACGACGACTACATCGAGCACCTGCCCGAAGAACTGCTGCGCCGCAACGACCCGACCTGATCCGGGCGCGGCCTCCTCTCTGTCTGCGGCCCGCCTGGCGGGCCGCTTCCGTTGTTTGCCAAGGTTGTGTGTCACATGCGCGTTCTGATCGCTGAACAGGATCATGCCAACTATGCCCGTCTTCTGGGTGAGGCGGCGCCGGACCTGGAGGTCCTGACCAGTGGCGATTCCGCCGAACTGGCCCGCCTGGCGCCCGAGTGCCCGGTATGGCTGGGCCAGCCCGACCTGCTGGCCAGCCTGTTGCGCCAGGGTCACAAACCCCTGTGGATGCAATCGACCTGGGCCGGCATCACGCCGTTGCTGGCCGACGGCCTGCCGCGCGACTACCGCCTGACCCGGGCGGTGGGGATCTTTGGCCAGGTGATGGCCGAGTACATGCTCACCTACATGCTTGGCCATGAGCGTGATGTGCTGTCGCGCCTGGTCAGCCAGGTCGAGCGACGCTGGGACGATCGGCCAGGGCGGACCCTGGAAGGGCGTCGGGTGCTGATCGTCGGCACCGGAGATATCGGCCAGCAAGTCGCCGAGTTCCTCGTGCCGTTTGGTGTCACCTTGTACGGAGTGGCAAGCAGTGCCCGTGAGCAGGCGCCATTCGTCGAGGTGGCGGGGCTCGACCAGTTGCCTCGCCTGGTCGGCGAGGCCGATTACGTGCTCAACCTGTTGCCCGACACGCCCGTCACCCACGACCTGTACGATGCGGCGCTGTTCAAGTGCTTCCGTTCCAGTGCCTTGTTCATCAATGCCGGGCGCGGCGTGGCGGTGGTCGATGCCGACCTGGTCGAGGCGCTCAAGCAAGGGCACCTGGCCGGCGCGGTGATCGATGTCTGCCGCCAGGAGCCGTTGCCCCAGCGCCACCCGTTCTGGACTGCCTGGGGGCTGCTGCTGACCGGGCACAGCTCGGCGCCGACCTCGCCGGCGGCGATGGTGCGGTTGTTCGTCGGGAATGCGCAGGCGTATGCGGCGGGGCAGGGGTTGCGGGGCGAGGTGGATTTCGCGCGGGGGTATTGATCGTAGTC